>JBBSIW010000197.1:0-5203 GCA_038231895.1 Solirubrobacterales bacterium
GAGCGCGCGGAACTGCTCGATCGCTTGACCGAGGAGGCCCGCTCGGTCTACGCGCAGCGCGAGGAGCAGCTCGGCGAGGAGCTCATGCGCGCGCTCGAGCGCTACCTCCTGCTGCAGATCATCGACGAGCGCTGGCGCGAGCATCTCTACGACATGGACTACCTGCGCGAGGGCATTCACCTGCGCGGCTTTGCCCAGATCGAGCCGATCGTGGCCTACAAGAACGAGGCCTTCGACCTGTTCACCGATCTCATGCACGGCATCTGGGCCGACTTCGCCCGGCTGGTGTTCAACGTCGAGGTGGAGGTCGAGGGATCAAACGGCGCCGGCTCGCCTGCCGCCGTGCCGCCCACCCGGCCTGCACCGGGCTCCTCCACGTCGGGCGGACGGGTCTCCTATTCGGGCGGCGGGGGCGCGCAACCGAGTGCGCTGGCCATGGCCGCCGCAGCGGGCGGACCGGTGATGGGCCCCGAGGACGCCGCCTACGCCGATGACGGGGCTGAGGTCGAGCTCATGCCCCAGGTGCAGCAGCGGCGGGTGGACGAAGCCGCGCAGGTTGGGCGCAACGAGCCGTGCTGGTGCGGATCGGGGAAGAAGTTCAAGAAGTGCCACGGGGTCTAGCGCGCCAAAGCCGACTGAAATCACGTGACCAGCGCGTACTCTATGTCCATGGTCCATAGCTCGGCTCCCAGCTGCGGCCCCGAAGAGCACTGCATCACCTGCGGTGACGTCGGAATCCCCATGCGCGTCGTCTCTCTCGATGAGGCGGACGGACTGGTGCAGTGCACAGATGCCGAGGGCGCCACCGAGCTCGTGGACCCCGCGCTCGTCGGCCATGTGGTTGCGGGCGACGCCGTGCTGGTGCACGCCGGAGTGGCGCTGGCGCGGCTCGCACCGGAGGCGGTGGCATGAAGTTCGTCGACGAATTCCGCGACGCCGAGCTCGCCCAGGCCATGGCCGGCGAGATCCTCAACGCGGTCGAGCCCGGTCGCCACTACAAGCTGATGGAGGTGTGCGGCGGGCACACGCACTCGATCTACAAGTACGGCGTCGACGACCTGCTTCCCGCGAACGTCGAGCTCGTGCACGGTCCGGGCTGTCCGGTGTGCGTGATCCCGATGGGGCGCGTCGATGACGGCATCGCGCTCGCCCACGAGCCCAACGTCATCTTCACCTGCTTCGGCGACATGCTGCGCGTCCCCGGATCGGAGGGCACGCTCCAGGACGCCAAGGCCCAGGGCGCCGACGTGCGGATGGTCTACTCGCCGCTCGACGCGCTTCGGATTGCCCGCGAGAACCCCGAGCGTGAGGTGGTCTTCTTCGCCATAGGCTTCGAGACCACCGCCCCCTCCACCGCGCTGACCCTCAAGCGCGCCAAGGCGGAGGGCATCTCCAACTTCTCCTGCATGTGCAGCCATGTGACGATCGTTCCGCCGCTGCGGGCGCTGCTCGACTCCCCCGACCTGCGCCTGGACGGCTTCATCGGCCCGGGGCATGTCTCGACCGTCGTGGGGGCGCGGCCGTTCGAGTTCATACCTGCCGACTACGGCAAGCCGCTCGTGGTCGCCGGCTTTGAGCCGCTCGACCTGCTCCAAGCGATCCGGATGATCCTCCACCAGCTCAAGGACGGCCGCTGCGAGGTCGAGAACCAGTACAAGCGGGTGGTGCCCTATGAGGGCAACCTGGCGGCGCTCAAGGTGCTTTCCGAGGTCTTCGAGCTGCGCCCGCACTTCGAGTGGCGCGGCCTGGGCTTCATCTCCCAGAGCGCGCTGCGCCTGTCCGACGCCTATGCCGATTTCGACGCCGAGATCCGCTACAGCGTGCCCGGCGTGCGCGTCGCCGACCCGAAGGCCTGCCAGTGCGGCGAGGTCCTCAAGGGCGTGATCAAGCCCTGGGAGTGCAAGGTGTTCGGCAGCGCGTGCACCCCCGAGCATGCCATCGGGACCTGCATGGTCTCGCCCGAGGGCGCGTGCGCCGCCTACTACAACTACGGACGGTTCGCCCGCGAGCGCGAGGTGGTGTAGGCGTGGCCGACTCGGCCGCGATCTCCGAGCGCGAGCAGAAGGTGCTCGGCATCATCGAGACCGCCCGCGGCAAGCGGCCGCGGTTCAAGGACGAGCAGATCACGATGGCCCACGGGGCCGGCGGGAAGGCGACGCAGACCCTGATCGAGGGCCTGATGGTCCCGGCGCTGGCGTCGGAGAGCCTCGAGGTGCTCGGCGACGCCGGGGCGGTCTCGGTCAACGGGACCAAGCTGGCCATGACGACCGACAGCTTCGTGGTCAAGCCCCTGCGCTTTCCCGGCGGGTCGATCGGCGAGCTGGCGATCAACGGCACCGTCAACGATCTCGCGATGGCCGGAGCGCGACCTCTGGCGCTCACGCTCTCGCTCATCTTGGAGGAGGGCTTTGCGACCTCGGAGCTGCGCGCCGAGGTCGAGGCGCTCGCCACCGCCTCCCAGGCTGCCGGTGTGGAGATCGTCGGCGGCGACACGAAGGTCGTCGAACGCGGCCATGCCGACGGGATGTACGTGTGCACGACCGGGCTGGGCAGCATCGACGAGCGCGCGAGCCTGTCGCCGGCAGGGCTGCACCCCGGCGACAAGATCCTCCTCTCGGGCACGGTCGGCGAGCACGGCACCGCGATCATGCTCGCGCGCGGCGCGTTCGAGCTCGAGGCCGAGATCGAGTCCGACACCCGTTCGCTGTGGCCCGCGGTCGACGCCCTGCTCGACGCGGTGGGCCCGTCGCTGCGCTGTCTGCGCGACGCCACCCGCGGCGGCGTTTCCTCAGTGCTCAACGAGCTCGCGCGAGCCTCGACGGTGGCGATGGTCGTGCGCGAGCACGACGTTCCCCTGCAGCCGGCGGTCGCCGGAGCGGCGGACATCCTCGGGCTGAGTCCGCTGGACATCGCCAACGAGGGCAAGTTCGTCGCCTTTGTCGCACCCGAGGCGGCGGACGCCGCGCTCGCGACGCTGCGCGCCGTGCCGGGATGCGAGCAGGCCGCGGAGATCGGCGAGGTCAAGACCGACCCGCCGGGGATGGTGCTCGTGGACACCGGGTTCGGCACGCGGGTGCTGGATCAGCTGATCGGCGATCCGCTGCCCCGGATCTGCTGAGCACGCCGATGCACGAGCTCTCGGCAACGGCGCTCAGCGACCGGCTCGAGCACCTGGTCGAGCACCGCACGCAGGCCAACGAGCGCTTCTTCGCCGCCGAGGCGGAGCGGATCGCCAGGCTGTGTCATCGCATGGCCGAGCGCTTTGCCCGGGGCGGGCGGCTGATCGCACTCGGCCGCTCCCCGGCCGCCCGCTCCGACGTGCGCCACGTCGCGGTCGAGTTCGTCCATCCGGTGATCGTGGGCAAGCGCGCGCTGCCGGCCATCGGGCTGGCCAGCGAGGGAGGCCCGCTGCCGCTCCAGGCGGCGCTCGTGGCCGAGCCCGATGACATCGTCATCGCCTTCGAGGCCGAGTCGGCCGATGGCGAGGCGGCCGCCGCGATCGGCGCCGCCGAGAAGCTCGGCTGCCTGACCATCGCCTTCGCTCCCGTCGGGGCGGCATGGGAGTTCGAGCCCAGCGGCGACGACGCGTTCGTGCGCCAGGAGATCGTCGAGGTCCTCTACCACGTGCTGTGGGAGCTCGTCCACGTGTTCTTCGAGCACCGAGGGCTGCTCGAGGGCCGGGACGCCGCCGCGGTCCACGACACCGGCGCCTCGAGCTTCCTGTACCCGTTCCTGGCCGAGCGCGAGACCGATCTCGACGCGGTGCTGGTGGACATCGCCGCTTCGGTGCGGATGAAGGCGCAGGAGACCTGGACGCTGCGGGCGCAGACCATGCTCGACAACCGGGACGTGCTGCTGGGCGCCGCCACCGCCCTGCGGGACTGCTTCGACGCCGGCGGCAAGCTCCTGGCGCTGGGCAACGGCGGCTCAGCCACCGATGCGATGGACGCCGTGGCCGACTTCCGCGCCGCACCCCAGGGCTGGCCCGGCCGGCGGGCGATCGACCTGACCGAGGACGCCTCGATCCTCACCGCGATCGCCAACGACATCGGCATCGACGCGATCTTCTCGCGCCAGATCATTGCCTACGGGCGCGAGGGCGACGCCCTCCTCGCGCTGTCGACCAGCGGCAACTCCACGAACGTGATCGCGGCGCTGGCCGAGGCGCGTCGTCGCGGAATGCGCACGGTGGCGATGGTGGGCTATGACGGCGGCCAGGTGGCGCACGACGCCCTGGCCGACCACGTGGTCATCACCCGCTCGCAGCACATCCCTCGCATCCAGGAGGCCCAGGCCGGCGCCTACCACGCCCTCCGCGAGCTGGTGGAGCTCCCGCGGGACTGAGGATGCTCGAGGAGCCCACGGGCGGTGGCGGAACCGCTGCCCGGCGCCGCGTCCGCGCCCGGGTCGAGGGCACCGTCCAGGGGGTGGGCTTCCGCCCCTTCGTCTACCGACTGGCCTCGGAGCTGGACCTGGCCGGTTTCGTGCTCAACGACACCCGCGGCGTGCTGCTCGAGGTGGAGGGCGTCGACGCGGCGATCGAGCGCTTCCTGCACCGCCTGGCCAACGAGGCTCCGCCGCTCGCGCGCATCGAGCGCATCCTGCCCGAGGAGCTCGCGGCGGGTGATGAGCAGGGCTTTCGGATCCTCGAGAGCGACGCCGTAGGCGAGGCCTCGGCGCCCGTCTCGCCCGACTCGGCCACCTGCGAGGACTGCCTGGCCGAGCTGCTCGACCCGGGTGACCGGCGCCACCGCTACCCGTTCATCAACTGCACCAACTGCGGCCCCCGCTTCACGATCGTCCGTGGCGTGCCATACGACCGTCCGCTGACCACGATGGCGGGCTTTGAGATGTGCGAGCGCTGCCGTGCCGAGTACGAGGACCCGCTGGACCGTCGGTTTCACGCTCAGCCCAACGCGTGCCCGGACTGCGGCCCCGCGGCGTGGCTGACCGACCCTGTCGGAGACGTCATCGCCGGCGGCGGGGGCGACGCGGTGCGGGCGGCCGCCGAGGCGCTGGCGGGGGGCCGCATCGTCGCGGTCAAGGGGCTGGGCGGCTACCATCTCGCTTGCCGGGCCGATGACGAGACGGTGGTCGCCGCGCTGCGCGCCCGCAAGCACCGCGAGGACAAGCCGTTCGCGTTGATGGCGCCTGACCTCGACGCGGCCCGCGGCCTGGTGGACCTGACCGAGGAGGAGGTCGC
>JBBSIW010000198.1:0-5191 GCA_038231895.1 Solirubrobacterales bacterium
GCACTGGAGCAGGGAAAGCCGCTGTCAGCCCTCTCCCGAGAGGAACTGCGCGAGCACTCCGACGTCCTCGACGAGGGCTTCTACGAGGTGCTGGCGTCAGAGAACTGGCTCGAGTCCAAGCGCTCGGAGGGCGGCACCGCGCTGCCTCGCGTTCGGGAGCAGCTCGACCGCGCCCGGACGCTGCTCGACGACAGCGCGCCATGAGGCGCTCGTTCTATGCGCGCCCGGTGCTCGAGGTCGCGCGCGAGCTGGTGGGCTGTACGGTCGTGCACGGCGACACCGCCGGGGTGATCGTGGAGACCGAGGCCTACCACGCCTCCGAGCCCGCCTGCCACGCCTACGTGGGACGGACTCCGCGCACCGAGACCCTCTTCCGTCCCGCGGGCTGCGCCTACGTGTACCGCTCCTACGGGATCCACGCGCTGCTCAATGCCGTGTCTGAGACAGAGGGGGTCGGCGCCGCTGTGCTGATTCGGGCGCTGGAGCCGACCGCCGGCCTGAACCGGATGCGCGCTCGCAGAGGCGTGACGCGCCTCGAAGATCTCTGCTCGGGCCCGGGCAAGCTCACGCAGGCCCTTGGGATCGGGCTCGAGCTCAACGGCTCAGACCTTCGAGACGGACCCATCCAAATCCACGAGGCCGCCGGCTCGAGGCGACATCCGCCGCTGGCGATCGTCCCCCGGATCGGAATCACCAAGGCCGTTGAGCTCCCATGGCGCTTCTGTGCGGCCGGGAGCCTCTTCGTCTCCCGACCTCGCCCGCGAGCGCAGAGCGCCCGCGCCGCCTGACCGCTCGGCTAGGGCGGGGCGCCGCTGCCGGGCGCGGCGGCGCCTCCGCTGTCTCCGGCCCCGGAGGGGGCGGCCGGCGCAGGAGGCGCACCACTCCCGCCACCGCTGTCGCCCGACCCTCCGCCGCTCGAGCCTCCTCCGGCCCCTCCGGTGGATCCGCCACCGCTCGGCGAGGACGGCCCGCCCGAGGACCGGTCCGGAGTCGGGGATGGTTGGCCAGAGGAGCTGTCGCCCTGGGAGGTGGACGAGTCCGACGAACCCGTCGAGGTCCGCCCGGGATGAGTGAGCGCATCGCGCTGGGCCTTCTCGCCGGCCTTCTTGCTCGCCCGCTGGCTGTCGATGTCGCGGGCCGTGGTCATGAAGTCGTGCCAGATCTCGGCGGGGAAGGTCTTGCCGGTCACGGGGTCGCCGTTGTACTCGGTGAGCATCGGCTTGAGGCGCTCCGGGTAGCCCACCCAAACGGCGACCGTGTACTTGTGGTTGTAGCCCACGAACCAGGCGTCGCTCGAGTTCTCCGTGGTGCCTGTCTTGCCGGCCTCGAAGCCTCCTATCGCGGCCGAGGTGCCCGTGCCGCTCGTCATCACGCCCGAGAGCATCTGGGTCTCGGTCTGCGCGATCTCCTTGGAGAGCACGCGCTTCTTCTGCGGGCGGTTCTCGGCGATCACGCTGTCGCGATGGTCGCGCACCTCGTGGATGCCGATCGGGCCGTCGTGCTCTGCCCCCAGGCTGGGATTGACCACCTTGTTGCCGTCCTGGGAGAGCGTCTCGTAGGCGTGAGCCATATCAAGCGGCGTGACGCCCTCCTTCAGTCCACCCAGGGTGATCGCGTAGTTGCGCGAAATCGGCGTGCGAATGCCCAGGCCATGAGCGGTCTGCGCGACGTTGTTGATTCCCGTGCGGATGCCGACCTCGGCGAACACCGAGTTGTCGGACTGAGCGATCGCGTCGCTCAGCGATCGCGAGCCCGCGTACTCGCCCTCGTAGTTGTTGACCTGGAAGACCTCTCCGTTGCCATGGGGGACGGGAAACTCCTTGCGCTGCGAGGACCATACGGAGTCGGGTGAGATGCCCTTCTTCAGCGCCGCAGCAAGGACGAAGGCCTTGAACGCCGATCCGGGCTGGCGCTGACCCTGGGTGGCGAGGTTGAACGGCGACTTCTGGTAATCGCGCCCTCCGACCATGGCGCGCACCTCGCCGGTCTTGTTGTCGATCGCCACGAGCGATGCGGTTGGCCCGCTGGGATCGCTGAAGCGGCTCTGCACGACGTTCATCGCCGCCCGCTGAAGGTCGAGGTCGAGTGTCGTCTTGACCTTGAGCCCGCCGATGAAGGTCTGCCCACCGTATTTGTTGACCACCTGCTGGCGCACCCAGGTGACGAAGTAGGCGGCGCTGGGCTCGGTGACCGAGTCGGTGGGCGGCTGGATCGTACCCTTGGTCGGCAGCGCCAGATGCGAGTCCTGCGCGAACTCCGAACGGCTGATGTAGCCCTGCGCGAGCATCTTGCGCAGCACGAAGTTGCGCCGCTGCGTCGTGGCCTGGGGGTGGGCGACCGGGTCATAGGCGGCCGGTGAGGCGACCATGCCCGCCAGCAGCGCCCCCTGCCCGGGGGTCAGCTGGCTGGCGCAGTGGTCGTCAGGGCTCGAGCCGCAGTTGAGGTCACGGCCGAAGTAGATGCGGGCAGCCGACTCGATCCCGTACGCCCCGTTCCCGAAGTACACGGCGTTCAAGTACTCGGTGAGGATCTTTCGCTTCGTCCACTTGCGCGTGAGGTGGTAGGCCAGCGCCGCCTCGCGCAGCTTCTCGAAGACGGTGCGGTTGTTCTGGGCCTGAAGCTGGTTCTTGACGAACTGCTGGGTGATCGTGGAGCCGCCCTGGACCGACCCGCCGCCCTTGACGTCGGTGACGAGGGCGCGCCCCATTCCCCGCACGTCGATGCCCTGGTTCTCGTAGAAGCGCTGGTCCTCCACGGACACGATGGCGTGTTGCATCGCCGGTGAGATCTGGCTCGCGCTGGCGAGGATGTGGTTCTTGTTGTCGGCGAGGATCGCGAGCGGGCGACCCTGATAGTCGAGCATGACCGACTTGCGCGCGCTCTTGAACTCCCGCTTGTTCTCGAGCTGTGGCAGGTCCGAGGCGACCGCCATCATCATGCCGAACGCGGTCGAGACCACGGCGAGCATCGTCAGCGGCACGAAGATCAACGCGAGGCGAACGCGGTTGACGCGCGGACGCCGGGGGCGGCCGTCGCCACCGTCCGGCGGACCACCGGCCGTGCCCGGAAACGGGATCGGCGCCGTGGACGGCGGCGCGTCGCCCTCCGGGGGGATGTCGGTGCGGTCGACGCTCATGCCTTGAGGACGTGGTGAAGCGACCGTGCTGCGAGAGAGACTTGCAGCGGCGGGACGAGGTGGCACGGCCGACGCCAGCCAGGGAGCGGGAGTCTAGCATTGGGTCCGATGGCCACTCCGGGGATCCTCCACGCCGAGGCGGCCGCCGCGCTTGGCCACGATGCCGACGAGTCGCTGCCCGAGGGAGCGCTGGCGGACAAGCTCGCCCAGGCCGAGCGGGAGAGCCGCCCGCTGCGCGTGAAGCTCGGCATCGATCCCACCGCCCCCGACATCCACCTTGGCCACGTCGTCGTACTCCAGCGCCTGCGGGAGTTTCAAGATGCCGGTCACCGAGTCGTGCTGATCATCGGCGATTACACGGCCCGCGTGGGCGACCCCAGCGGGCGCTCCGCCACGCGGCCCGTGCTCTCCGGAGAGCAGATCGACGCCAACGCGGCCACCTTTGCCGACCAGGCGTTCCTGGTCCTCGATCCCGACCCTGCGAAGGTCGAGGTCCGCCGCAACAGCGAGTGGCTCAACGTCGGCGCCGAGGAGCTCTTCGCCCTGGCGCGCACGGCCACGGTGGCCCAGCTGCTTGAGCGCGACGACTTCGCCAAGCGCTACGCCTCGGGTGGCCCCATCTCGGTGCTCGAGCTGCTGTACCCGCTGCTGCAGGGCTATGACTCGGTGGCGGTGGCCGCCGACGTCGAGCTCGGGGGCACAGACCAGAAGTTCAACCTCCTGCTCGGACGCGACGTCCAACGTGCGTACGGCAGGCCCGAGCAGGCAGTCATGACGCTTCCGATCCTTCCCGGCATCGACGGCGAGCGACGGATGTCCAAGAGCTTCCAAAACTACATCGGCATCGCCGAGTCCCCCGAGGAGATCTACGGCAAGACACTCGCGATCCCCGATACGGCTCTCTCGACTTATGAGGCACTGCTGCTCGGGGGCGCCCACACGCCCGAGCTCGGCCCGCGGGACGCCAAACGCGGCCTGGCCGCGAGGCTGGTGGCGCGCTTCCACGGTGAGGACGCGGCCGTGCGCGCGCAGGCGGCCTTCGATCGCGTCCACATAGAACACCGGCCACCCGAGGACGTGCGCGACGCGGCCTTCACGACCTCCAACGGAAGCGTCCACCTCCCAGCCGTGATCGAGGCGGTGTTCGGTATCTCGCGCTCGGAGGCCCGACGCCTGCTCGCGCAGGGGGGCGTGCGCCTCGACGGTGACCGGTTGGCGGCGCAGGACCAGGACCTGCCCGTCGAGCGCGTCGACGGCGCGATCCTGCAAATCGGCAAGCGGCGCTTTCGTCGGATGCGCCGGGACTGAGGAGGCCGCCATGGCGGTCCACAGCGCCTTGCTTCGATTCGCCACCGAAGGCCACGGCCACATCGTCGACCTCAGCGCAGGCGTAGCGAACGTCGTGGCGGCGGCGGGCGCCAGCGAGGCGATCGCCTGCGTGTGCGCCCGCGGCTCAACGGCCGCCATCACCACCATGGAATACGAGCCCGGGGGCGTGCGCGACCTCACCGAGGCCCTGGAGCGCCTGGTACCGGCCGAAGGTCCCTACGCCCACAACCGCCTCAACCACGACACCAACGCTCACGCGCACATGCGCGCCGCGATCGTCGGGCCCTCGGAGACAATCCCCGTGGTGCAGGGGCGCCTCGCCCTCGGGACCTGGCAGCAGGTGGTGCTCCTGGACTTCGACGATAGTCCACGCGAGCGCACGGTGCAGGTGCAGGTCGTGTGGTGAGCGCTCGGAGGCGCGGAATCGCCTCTGTATCGCCGGTCCGGGCGCGCTATACTCACCGGCCCGCTTCGGAGCAGCCTCTACGGTCGCCCGGAGCACGTGGATCACGGAGGGATGCACCCTCTGCGGACGCACGGCGGTCTTTGAAAACTCGACAGCATGCGCGCTCCGCGATCGGCTTTTCGCTCGCGGTGCGCGTCCAGGTTCGAAACCGCCGCCTCGTACGCGTACACGCGCGCACCGGGCGGTGGCCAGATAGATCGAGTAGTACCCCGTCTGCATCCCGGGCGCCCGCACGTGTACTTGGGCGCTCCTTGCGTGGA
>JBBSIW010000199.1:0-5184 GCA_038231895.1 Solirubrobacterales bacterium
TGCTTCAGACCGACCTCGGCGCGACGCTCTACGAAAACGCCAGGGCAGCGTCGAGCCAGTGTTCGCCCACACCAAGTTCAACCGCCGGATCGATCGCTTCCAACGCCGCGGCAGATCAGCGTGTCGCTCGGAATGGCGACTAATCACCGCCACCCACAACCTCAAGCTCCACAAGCACCAAACGGCAGCTGCAGCAGCCTGAGAAGACCACCACCCGGCCAACAGCAGGCTGCCGCCAACGCGAACGCCGTCGACGCCCCGCCCCCGACGCTGCGCGCTCCCGGCTTGCGCAACAGCCACACGCGAAAGCGAGAGCGACTCCCGTATTGGTAGCTCGCCGGATCAAACCCGGATGTTGCGTCCAGGGCGAAACCATAAGCGCGCGCCTGCTGGTTTGCGCGGCTGCGAGCGTCTCAGGTCGGTCCAACTGACGCTGTCTGGGACGAGATCCAGCAGTCGCGGCGCGTTGCGGCTCGCCGGCGCAAAGCGATCTACCAGGGCCTCGGCGCCGGTACTTCTCCTCGTCGTCCGGAGCGGTCACTCGTTGGGCCCTCGTCGGGACGTCCGCAATCATGGGCAAGCAACGCTCTGATGGCTTGGCTGCTACCGGGGCCGCCCGATGGCGACCCCGGTAGCTTGATCGCCTCTCACGCGCGGTTCGCGCGTCCGGCGACGACCTCGGCCGCCTGGGTGGAGGCGTCGTCGCCGGTCCTCCCGTTGCCGTGTCCGAGGCCGGCGGCCACCCGAGCGCCGAGTTGCGAGTCGACGTTCGCCCAGTAGGCGATCACCCGCAGCTGCACCTCGTCGCTGACCTCCTCGCTCGCATGGCCGACGATGTTTGTGACGAGGTGGTCGCGATCGGTGTCGTCCATGACTTCGCGATACATCGTGCCGGGCTGCCCGAAGTCGTCGTCATCCGCGTGCTTCTCATAGGCATAGCGCCCGAGCTCGCCGGCTTGCACCGACCAGCCCAGGTCCCTCGCGTGCGCGGGATCGGCCTGCGGGCCGCCGTGGCTGTTGGGCGCGTACACCGGCGCTGACCCGGAGTGGTGGTAGGTCATCGCGGCGTCCTTGTTGTAGGAGTGCACCTCCACCTTCGGGGCGTTTATCGGCAGCTGCTCGTAGTTCGCGCCGATCCGGTGCAGATGGGTGTCGTGGTAGGAGAAGATCCTTCCCATCAACATCTTGTCCGGGCTCAGACCGATGCCGGGCACGAGGTTGGCCGGGGAGAAGCCGGCCTGCTCAACCTCGGCAAAGAAGTTGGCGGGATTGCGGTCGAGCACCATGCGCCCGACCTGGATCGGCGGATAGTCGCCGTGCGGCCAGACCTTGGTCAGATCGAACGGGTTGAAGCGATATTCAGCCGCGTCCTCGAACGGCATGAGCTGCACCTCGAGGCGCCACTCGGGAAGCTCGCCGCGATCGATCGCGGCGCGCAGGTCACGGCGATGGAAGTCCGGATCCTCGGCCGTCATCGCCTTCGCCTCGTCGTCGGTGAAGTTCTCGGGGCCCTGGACCGTCTTGAAGTGGTACTTGACCCAGAAGCGCTCGCCGGCCTCGTTGAGCCACGAGAACGTGTGGCTGCCGTACCCGTTCATGTGGCGCAGGGTGCGCGGCGTCCCGCGGTCGGACATCAGGATCGTCACCTGATGGGCGCTCTCGGGAGACAGCGTCCAAAAGTCCCACTGCATGTCGTTGGAGCGCATGCCCGTGTCGGGCAAGCGCTTTTGAGAGTGAATGAAGTCCTGGAACTTGCTCGCGTCGCGGACGAAGAACACCGGCGTGTTGTTTCCCACCAGGTCGTAGTTACCCTCGTCGGTGTAGAACTTCAGGGCAAAGCCGCGCGGGTCGCGCACGGTGTCTGCGAACCCGTGCTCGCCTGCGACGGTGGAGAAGCGTCCAAACATCGGCGTCCGCTTGCCCACCTGCGCGAACATGCTCGCCTTGGTGTACTGGGTCACGTCCTCGGTGACCTCGAAGAAGCCGTGTGCTCCGGTGCCCTTGGCGTGTACCACGCGCTCAGGGACACGCTCACGGTTGAAGTGCTGAATCTTCTGGACCACGTAATGGTCGTGC
This sequence comes from Solirubrobacterales bacterium, assembly GCA_038231895.1. Taxonomy (GTDB): domain Bacteria; phylum Actinomycetota; class Thermoleophilia; order Solirubrobacterales; family Solirubrobacteraceae; genus JALYZC01. The sequence goes on from JBBSIW010000199.1 coordinate 2,077, forward strand.
AGCACGGTAGGACCGGCGGGCCCTACGGTCAGCGAGAACTCGTCGCTCGGTGCGGGGATCCCCGAGTCGGTGGTCGTGGCCGGAGGCTTGGCATCAGACATGACGTGCGCTCTCTTTCCTCATCGGTTTGGATGACAGGCAGGGCACAGGCCCCAGTAGATGATCTCGGCCTCGTCGATCGAGTAGCCCGAACCGGAGGACGGCTCGAGACAGGGTGCGTACCCGGCCGCGCAGCCCACGTCCACCACGGCGGAGCACGCGCGGCAAATCAGGTGATGGTGGTTGTCGCCGACCCTCGACTCGAACCGCACTGGACTTCCGGGCGGCTCGATACGGCGCACCAGGCTGGCTGCGGTCAGCGCGTGCAAGACGCCATACACGGCCTGGGTCGAGACGGCGCCAAGCCTGTGGCGTGTTTTCAGCGCGATCTCCTCGACCGCGAGATGGCCCCCCTCGCGAACACAGGCAAGCACAGCTAGGCGTGGCGCCGTGACGCGCAAGCCCGCAGCCCGCAGGTCCTCGAGATCGAGGCTCTCGGGAGGTGTCGCCGCGGCCACCCGGCCAACCTACCGCTTTAGCTGATCGAATCAAGTAAACGAACCCGTCCGGAAACAGGTCTTGCTTTGGAACAACCAGCCAGAGCGCAGACACGAGCCACACATGGGTCACCGGTCTATCGCATCGGACAACGCGCGCTCGCCTCCCCTGTGCAGGATGCGGCTTGCGGATCGCCAGGCGACAGCAGGCGTCATCCGTCCGAGAACGTTGACTTCTCAGATTCGTCCGCAGCGGGCACGCGACACGGCGGGTCTCAGGGTCTCGCTTTCCGCGCTAGGTAGGGTCGCCCGTCGGCGGATAGGGAACGCGTGTTGCTACCGAAGCAGGTGTCCCGTGAGACGATCTCTATCCGTGGCGTCCTGTCGCGCTCTCTTCTTCGGGCGAGGTTCTGGAGTTGCCGTTCGTGCACGCCAGGCAGCCAGTCGTATGTGGCCGATGGCCCGACCCGCTGGTCGCTGACAACTTGGGCGTCACGCAGGGCGTGCAGGTACGCCCGGTCCTGTTCGAGCCGTGCGTGTATCTGATCAGGTCCGCCGATGGACCCGTGGCCCGGGATGAGGACATCGATGTCGTCCGCCGCGTCCTCAACCAGCCGCAGCGCGGCGAGGTAGTCCCCGATCGGGTCCGCGGTTTCGTTCAGGTCGAGCAGCGGAATCAGGACGTCAGAAAGTGTGTCGCCGGCGATGAGAGCGCCGCGTTCCTCGATCAACAGCGCCGCATGGCCCGGGGCATGCGTCCGGCGGTATCAGCTGGGCGATGCGGGCCTTCGCATGCGGGTCCGACAGCCGGGCTCGGACAGTGGCCGCGCAGCGCGCCGTGCCGTAACGGGGCGCCGCGCCGAGGCTGGCGTGCCAGAGCAGGTGATCCCAATGAGGATGCGTCGAGAAGCCTGCCACAACGGGCTGTCCCAAATCGGTCAGGTCGTTCGCGAGGCAGGCCATTTCGTCGCCGCGCACCCCCGGGGTGGATGAGCAACACGCCGGCCCGGCCTTGCACGACCACGGTGTTGGTCTAGCTGAACTCGCTCTGGTGGATCAGTACACCCTCCGCGACCTGTCTCAGCACGGGGTTCCTTCCGCTTGTGACTGAGCTTCATCCGTGATCTGGATCGAGACACCACTCGGCGCGGCCGCCGTGGGCGCCGTGACGCGGTAGCTCACGTACACCACGCCGCTCTGGAAGCGTCGTTCGTCGATCAGTTCGAGCCCGGCCCGCACGTGATCGGGCAGGGCGGGTTTGCCGCCGCCGACGATGATTGGGTAGAGCAGCAGGTGGAGTTCGTCGACCAGGCCCGCGGCCAGCGCCTGGCCGGCGAGCTCTGAGCCGCCGACGGCGATATCCGCCCCCGCTGTCCGCTTGAGGGCGCGGATCGCGTCGGGATCGAACTCGCGCTCGATCCGGGTCCGGGCGCTCGACACCTCCTCCAGCGTGCGCGAGTGGACGATCTTGTCAGCGGTCCGCCACAGCTCAGCGTAGCCCCGGAAGACCGCCGGTTCACCGCTGGTGCTCACGGTCTCCCAGAAGACCATCGTCTCGTACATCCGCCTTCCGTACAGGTAGGTACCGATCGGGCGCTCGAGCTCGTTGACGAACGCATGCACCTCCTCGTCGGGTTTCGCCCATCCGAACCGGCCGTGCTCGTCCTCGACGTAGCCGTCGAGCGAGGCGATCGCGGAATAGATCAGCTTCGCCATGTTAGATCCTCACTAGAGTGGTTGCGAGTCGCAAGCACTGTACACTGTTGGCTGAGAAACCTGGCGACCCTGCTACAGGAACCACACGTGCGCGACCACCCGCGATCCGGATGTCCGATCAACGCCGGCCTTGAGGCGCTCGGGGATCCGTGGGCGCTCCTCGTCCTCCGCGATGTCATGTTCGGCAATCGACGGCACTTTCGCGAGCTGCTCGAGCACTCTGAAGAGGGCATCGCCTCCAACATCCTCGCCAGCCGACTGAAGGCGCTGGTCGCCGGCGGGCTGCTGACCCGCGACGACGCTCTCCGCGGTCAACGCGCTGCCTACAGCCTCACCGAAGCGGGCATCCAGACCGTGCCGATCATGGTCGCGCTTGGCTCCTGGGGCCTCGCCCATCGCTCAGGGACACCTGAGCTGCGAATCCGAGCGGAGCTCTTGCGCGACGGCGGACCGGAGCTCTCCGGGCATTTCATGGACGAGCTGCGCGAGACCCATCTCGGCACGCCACGCCGTCGACCTGACCAGCCAACCGCCAGCGAACAGCTGCAGCGCGCCTACGAACAACTTGCCGGAAGCGACGGAGCCGACTGACCACGTCGACGCGCGTTCCGGCGGCCCTCGCCTTGAGTCCGTCCGCGGCGGCCAAATACGAAAATCGTGCCGCTTGAAAAAGCCCGAGCGGCAACCCAAACGGAACCTCGGCCAGGGAGGCGGTGTGTTCCGCAAGACCAGACCGGTGATCAGCGCCGATGACGGCGCGCTACACGGCACGTCACCGCACGGACGAGACGCCATGCCGAGTTGAGGCAATAGCGAGTCTCGCGCGCGCTACAGAGTCGCGCCCTGCATCTCGCCA
>JBBSIW010000200.1:0-5153 GCA_038231895.1 Solirubrobacterales bacterium
ACCGGCGCGCAGCATCCAACCGAACCATCAGGCAACATCAACCACACACACCAACCGACGCGAGGTGGAGCCACTTCAAGGCATCGCGCCGGGGCCAGAGCAAGCCGTCGCTCCGAGCATGGCCCGCAGGCACCGACCCCCGCTGCGAGCAGCTCCTCTGGCGTCGGCGTCCCTTCAACTCGTCCATCGTTTGCGGGCGCACCAGCAGCGAAGCGAAAACTTCCAATCTCGACCTCATCGCGCTGAGGGCCGTTGAAATGTCGCGCGGTGGCTTTCATGGCAGGAGATCGGTGGGGTCGTCGACCAGGTGCAGGCGCCGCGCGAGGTCTGGGAAGCGAAAGAGGCGATCGATGGGCTTGCTTCCCTGGATCACGGCGAGATCCCACCCGCCGCGCTTGGCGCGTTGACCGGCGTGAAGGAGTACGTGGAGCCCGACCGCATCCAAGAAGCTCAAGCCGCGCGCGTCGAGAATCACGCGCGCGACACGACCCTCCACGCGCAGTAGCTGGACGCGCCAGCACCCCAGCGGAACGCAGGTCCAGCTGACCGAACAAAGAAAGCCAGGCCGTCTTGCGGCCATTTCGCTTGGTCGTCACCCGAAACGGGGCAACCCACTCACGCGAGGGCACCGAGCCGGCGGTCTGTAGGCCTGTATTCATCGTGGCCCCCCGTCACTCGCGCCGATCGCCCAAGCGCTAAGAGCTGCTGGATCGGGGGGGTAGCTTCGGCCGTCGGGAAAACCAAGGATGTGGCGTACCGCCAACACGCTGATCTCTCCGTTACTCGTACCATTCAAGGGTCGAAGCGCACGAGCGGAATCCTTGGCTCGCGCAGCACTCTCCTGCATATTCATGCTTGACCTCCGGTGGGCGTCGTACCCCTGGAACCGGTGTCCCCTGAGCGTGAATCCCGTCGATGGAGCGGGCCCGTGACTGGGAAGCGAACCCGCGGGCGGAGGCCGTGCGTCGGCTAGTCAGCTTCGGCTGTCGGCAAAACAGCAACCGTCTACCCCGGCAGACTACCCGAGCTCCACGATCTGGCAAGCGCCGACATCTTGGGCGACCAACAACGTGCATATCGCTCCACGCTTCCCGAAAGGGCAGAGCGTCCCCAGCAACGCTCCCGAAGCCGTCCGTTCGACCCGCGCTCGCCTTGAGTCCGCTCTGCCCCACTGAAACGCTAACGACCGGCCTTCGCGACCGCCGCAAAGACGACTGTCAAGCCTGCACAGGGCCTGGGCAGGATGGGCAGAGTTGCGGCTATGACCCGCCTTCAAAGGGATTGGGGCGCCGCGCCCCTTGCACCACTGTTCGCGTGTGACCCTCCACCGCGAATCGAACGTACGTTTGTAACTGGATCGCCGGGCGGTGTACCTCTGGTTGACCAAGGATCAAGACAAAGGAGCCAGAGGTATGGCTGAACAGACCAAGACTCAGCGCCAAGCAACCGCCAAGAAGGCCGCGGCGACGCGCAAGCGAAACGCCGCGAAGCGCGGTACCGATCAGACGAAGGCTTCGGCTCGGCAGACCGCCAACTCGGCACGTAGTACCTCTCGCGCCGCCCGGGGCACCGCCAAGCAGGCGACCCGCACCACGGCGCGCCGCGTCGAGGCCGAGGCAACCCGCCTCGAGGCCGTCGCTCGACAGGCCGAGCGTGCGGTGCACATCCCAGTCGGCGTCGCCCTCGAAGCTCGCGACACGGTAGCCCAGACCATTCACACCTACGGTAGTCGCGCCCGCGCGCGGCGTGAGCTAAACCGGTTCGAGCGTCGCGGCGCGACCGCCCTGCGTCGCAACCGGCGCGACGTCAAGCGCCAGGTCAAGGACATCCGGCGCGATGTCGGACGCCGAGCTGACGGCATTCAGTCAGACGCCGAAGATGTCGTCGACCGGGTCCGCAGCCTCGCCTAGACGCCGCCGAACATGGCATCAGAGAGGCCCGGTTCGCCGGGTCTGTCTGGCGCCCTGGATTTCCCACGCCCCCGGGAGGATTCGAACCTCCGACCCTCGGATTAGAAGTACCCGCCGATGAGGCGAGATTCCCCGTGTTTACTGGGTTTTAGGTGCTCTAAGAAGGGCTCAGTTGTCGTTAGTTTCGCCGAGTTGGGAACACGTAGGGAACACGGCCAAGGGGCATAACCCTCGGACTCGGATTCGACGAGTCACGTGTTTTGCCAGCTATGGAACATGTAGGGAACACCAGCGCTCCCGGCCGATGCCCTGCGTTGAGCGGCAGTACGCTTTGCGCGACCGACGATGCGGAGACAGCGACGCGATGACGTTCGAGCGGACCACCGTAGCTTCAGACCAGATGGATGGCGTTCCCTGCATCCGCGGTTTACGGATTCCAGTCGCGACGGTGGTCGGCATGATCGCTGACGATATGAGCGTCGACGAGATCCTCGCGGCCTATCCCGATCTCGAGGTCGAGGACGTGCAGGAGACTTTGCGCATACGCGGCTGAGGCGGTGCGGGAGCGCGAGCTGCCGCTCGCTTCGACCGGTGAAGTTCCTCGTCGACAACGCACTCTGGTACGCGAGATCCGAGTTCGACGCTGCCGGCCACGATGCCGCCACGTCCGCGAGTGCGCGATGCAGGATCGCGAGAGCTTCGAGCGCGTGGAGGGGAGTCTCGTCGGACTGACATCTTGACGATCATCACGATTGAGCGTAAGGTTCACGTGACTGGCAACCGAACGAAAACCCTAACGTGCAACGGACTATCGGAGTGGACAAGGCGCGCGCCAAGCTCGGCCAGTTGGCTGAGGAAGTCGAGGCCGCCGACGAGCCGGTGGTTCTGACGCGGCGTGGCCAGGCGCTCGCGGTGCTAGTCAGCCCGGCCGAGTACGAGCGGCTCGTCGAAGCTCGCCGCCGCTCGGCCCAAGAGGAACTGCGTGCGCGACTCACCGAGATCCGCAAGAGCGTTGAGGACGCCGGCCTGGACGTGACGGTCGTCGACGATGCGATCTCCGCCGCGCGAGCGGCCGGGTGACGCGAGTAGTTCTCGACACGAACGTCCTCGTGTCGGGCTTGGGCTGGTCTGGACAACCCGCCGCAATCGTCGATTCCGTCGCAGCGGGCGAGGTAATCTTGGTCACGAGCTCCACGCTCCTGGTCGAGCTTCGGCGCGTCCTCGGCTATCCAAAGCTCGCCAAGGTGTTTGCGAACCCGGACAGCATCTGCGATCTCGTGCGGGCGGTCGGCGTCGAAGTCGAGCCCTCTATCACGTTGAACGTGGTGGCAGACGACCCTGACAACCGCGTGCTCGAAGCAGCCGTCGAAAGTGCCGCCGACTACATCGTGTCAGGCGACAACGACCTCCTTCGTCTCGGCTCGTTCCGAGACATTCCAATCGTGACGCCGGCGGCCTTCGTCGCCGCTGAGTCGGCGTGACAGCGGAGAGGGGTTCGGGGTACGCGTGACGTTCTCCTCGTCAGGAGTCGGCCCTGGCCGACTCCTGATTGCCCTGCCAGCGAAGCGGAGCCGGGCAGTCACCGAGCGCAGCGAGGGGAACCCGGCGCAGCCGGGTTGACGGCCCGGGCAAAGCGGAGCTACCGCGCTGCCGCCAGTCTGAGCGCACGTGCCCGCGTTGCTCGAGCTCTCGCAGCAGGCGATAGAGCCTGGGACCCGCATTCTCAGCCCCCGGCCCGTCGAGGCGCCTGAGCAGGTCATAGCCATGAGCAGGCGCCTGGCGAGTGGTCGCGAGCACCCCTCCTACGAGCGAGCGCCGCTGCTCAGATAAAGAAGAGTCTTGAGCCAGGTGCCGCTCAGCGCGCGAAAGATGGGCGCGTGCGCGACTGGCCGCGGGAGGTCTTCCTTGAACTGGAGCCGAGTGTCTGCGTGCGCTACTGCCGGTCGGAGCCTCCGCCCCCGATCGCGTACGCAGTCACTCTGGAGCTCTTTTCAGGGGGGCAAGTGGACCACGATCGCGCTGTGGGATAACGCCGACGCGTTCGACGAGCACCACGAGCACCACGAGCACGAGTACACTCAGACCAAAGGTAAGCAACCGCCGACGGTCTTGCCCTTGGCATCGGTGAACGAGGCGACAGCGGCGGCAATCCGCAAGGCTACGACGCAATGGCGCGCGATTCTCACGACATGGAGCGAGCGATGAGTTCGCTGTCGGCGGCCACGAAGCAGGCTACCGAGAAGGTGCTGGCCGGAATCGATGATGAGAGCGTCAGCGCTCGGTATCCCAACCGCACCCATTTCGTGGCGGCGGACCATGCTCGCCATGGCGAGATGGTCACGCGCCCCACTCTTCGCCGGCGACCCGGTCGTCGTCGTCTACCCCGATGGTCGCGAGGTCCTCTTCACACCCGAGCAGGCGCACGGCATGACGGCGCTGCTGCTTCTGCTGGCCGTCGCCTGGTGGCGACTTCAGTCGCGGCGCACACCGGCAGATGTGGTCCAGCTGCCGCCACGAACACGAGTCGAAGCTCGCGACTCAGCCGGTCTGCCGGTCGCCGCATAAGGAGGGTCCACTGCGCCTGCTTTGGCGCGGTTTCGGCTAGGAGGCGCGGTGCCGGGTCGAGTGGTTGCCTGCGGATTGTGGCGGCGTAGCGTTGGCACGACCGCCGTTGCCGTGCTCCATAGAGAGCAGCCAGTCTTCGATGGCGGCCCGTTGGTAGCGGCGATAGCGCCCGAGTGTGATGGTGGGGATGCGACCGACCCGAGCCATTCCACAGATAACACAGACAATCGCTGTTTGCGGGCCTTTCCCACGCCCCCGGGAGGATTCGAACCTCCGACCCTCGGATTAGAAGTCCGACGCTCTGTCCGCTGAGCTACGGGGGCTTGGCGCAAGCGTAGCGGCGGCCCAGTGCCATCAAGCCTCGCGTTCGCGTGCCCCCCTGACCGCGTGCCAGCTCTCCCACGTTATGCGGAGGATCATCGCGGTGATCACCAGGCCGATGATCGGATCGGCGATGGGGAGGCCAAGCGCAACGACACCGGCACTGAGGACGACGCCGGCGCTCACGATGGCGTCGCTGCGGGCATGAGCGCCGTCCGCGATCAGTGCCGGGCTGTTGAGTCGCTGGCCGGCGGCGGAGCGGATCCTCGCGGCCACGGCGTTGCCGATGATGCCGACAACCCCCGCGGTGGCCAGCGCGAACAGATGTGCCGGGGTCAGCGGATGCACGATGCGCTC
>JBBSIW010000201.1:0-5134 GCA_038231895.1 Solirubrobacterales bacterium
GAGCATGAAGAACGCCAGCACCACCGCCGAGACCGGCGTGGCGAACATGTGGTGCGCCCACACGAGCAGCGAGAGGAAGGCGATCCCGAACGTCGCCGCGGCGATCGCCTTGTAGCCGAAGATTGGCTTGCGGGCGAACACCGGCAGGACCTCCGAGATGATCCCGAACCCGGGCAAGATCATGATGTAGACCTCGGGGTGGCCGAAGAACCAGAATAAGTGCTGCCAGAGCAGCGCCGACCCTCCATGCGTCGGGTCATAGAAGGTGGTGCCGAAGTGCCGGTCGGTGAGCAGGAGGGTCACCGCGGCGGCAATCGAGGGCAGCGCGAGGATCAGCAGGACCGCGAAGCTAAGGACGGCCCAGCAGAACAGCGGGAGGCGCGACCAGCCCATGCCGGGCGCCCGCATGTTGAGGATCGTCACGTAGAGGTTGACCGCGCCGAGCATCGACGAGATGCCGGTGAGGTGAATCAGGAAGATCCACGCGTCGATGCCGCCGTCGGGTGTGTAGGCGGAGCTCGCCAGCGGCGGATAGCTGGTCCAGCCCGCCGACGGAGGCGAGAAGAACAGCGAGCAGTAGAAGACGATCCCCCCGAACAGGAACAGCCAGTAGGAGAGCGCGTTGAGCCGGGGGAAGGCCATGTCCCGCGCGCCGATCTGCAGCGGCACGAAATAGTTGGCAAACCCCGACATCATCGGGACGACGAAGAGGAAGATCATCGTCGTGCCGTGCAGCGTGAACAGCTGGTTGTAGGCCGTTGGGGTGAGGAACGTGTTCTCGGGCGCGCCCAGCTGGACGCGCATCAACAGCGCCTCCACTCCGCCCACCAGGAAGAACATGAAGGCCGTGACCATGTAGAGGATCCCGATCTTCTTGTGGTCGACGGTGCGAAACCACTCCATCCAGCGAGCCCGTGACGGCCGCGTCACCTCGTGAGCCGTGATCTGGGGGCGGGGAAGCTCGCGCAGCGCGTACTCGGATGTGGCCATGGACTGAGTTCCTGTCTACGGGGAGGGGATGGGCTGGAAGCGGGGGCGTTCCTGCGCCGCTCCCTTGTTTGCCTCGGCGATGTTCTGCTTCTGAGACGCGAGCCACTGCTCGTAGCGGTCGACCGGGACCGCGCGTACCCGCGCGACCATGTTCGCGTGCCCGTAGCCGCACAGCTCGGTGCACTGGCCCCGGAACGTCACGCCGCTCTGGCCCTTGGGGATCTGACTCGCCGGGACCTTGAACCAGGTGTGGTTGACGTAGCCGGGAACGGCGTCGAACTTCGGTCCGAGCTTGGGTATCCACCAAGAATGGTCCACGTCCTGAGATTTGATGTCGAGGGTCACCGTCGTGTCAACCGGGACGATCATCGTTTCGTAGGCGAACGCCTTGTTGGGATAGGCATAGCGCCACACGAACTGCTGACCGTTGACCTTGATCTTCAGCTGCTTGCCCCCGGGCGGACTGGCCTGGTCGACCGAGGCGTAGGCGACGCCGTTGGCGCTGGGCAGGCCCTTGGCGCCCGAGCGCTCGGGGTTGCGGATCCCGGGGAGGTAGGCAAAGGTCACCGCGGTGATCACGACGAGGATCAGCGCTGCGCCCAGCGTCCAGCCGATCTCCAGCGTCGTGTTGCCGCGGATCTGGGCGGCGACCCGGCCCTTGCGCGCGCGGAATCGCAGCACGGAGTAGAGCAGCGTGCCCTCGACTCCCACAAAGACCACGATTGAGGCGTAGAGCACGATCTTGTAGAGCGTGTCGATCTTGTCTGCGTTGGGCGAGCCTCCGGACTCGGGGGTGAAGGCGCCCGCAAAGGCGCTGGCCGCGAAGACGAGCAGTGTCGCCAGGACGGCGGCGAGCAGGAAGACGAAGGCGCGGAGGCGGGAGGAATCGGGCGACCACTGGCGCAAAGCCGCGCGATCCTATCGCGCAGCGGGTGCGGCGACCACGTGGAACCCGAGCCTTCAGGCGCCCGAGAACTCCGCCGGCCGTTTCTCGGCGAAGGCCGTCACGCCCTCGACGAAGTCGCTGGAGGTCGCCATCTCCTGCTGGATGTCGGTCTCGAGCTCGAGATGCTCGTCCATCCCGCTGTAGAGACGGCGATTGAGCTGGCGCTTGATGCCGCCGTAGGCCCGGGTGGGGCCGGCCGCGAGCTTGGCCAGGAGCTCCTCGCCCTCGGCGGCGAAGCTCTCATCGGGGTGCACGCGGTTTGCCAAACCCCACGCCTGGGCTTGCACGGCGGGCACAGGCTCGCCCAGCATCGCCATCTCAAACGCCCGCGCGGCGCCCGCCCGCGCGGGAACGAACAGCGAAGCGCCTCCGTCGGGCACCAGCCCGATGTTCACGAAGCCCAACGAGAAGTACGCCGACTCGGCGGCGATCACCAGGTCGCAGCAGAGTGCCAGCGAGCAGCCGATGCCCACCGCCGGTCCGTTGACCGCCGCGAGCACGGGCTTTGGCATGCGGCGGATGCCGGTCATGATCGGGTTGTAGCGCTCGGTAAGCGTCGCGCGCACGTCAGGGTGGCCTTCCGGGGTGCGACCCTCGTCGCTGGCGACCTCCCGCAAATCGGCGCCGGAGGAGAAGCCGCGCCCGGCGCCGGTCACCATCACGGCGCGGACCGTGTCGTCGTCGGCCACGGCGTGGACTGCGGCCAGCAGGTCGTAGCTGAACTGTCGATTCCAGGCGTTCAGCGTCGCCGGGCGGTTGAGCTCGATCTTTGCCGCGCTGCCCAGTCGGTGGAGGTTGATGGTCTCGTAGGCCTGCGCCAGCGCATAGTCGCTCACGGGCGGGATCGTAGTCCACGAATTCCTCGCGGCGGTCGCGGCGTCGCCGGATAGGTTCGGCGCGGTCGTGGAATTGATCTTCGCGTTTTTGGCAGACTGGATCTTCGAGTTTCTTGCAGAACTCGTCGGGCGTGCTTGGCGTGGATTGCGGCGGAAGAGAAGCGGGTCTCGGACATCGCACCAGCGAAGGCGGTGACCCTCACTGGGCGCCGTAGACTGCCGCGCCCTATGCGCGACCTGACCCAGGGGAGCCGGCGCGCCCAGGATGGGGGAGCGCAACACGCCCAGGATGGGGGAGCGCAACGCCAGAATGAGAAGTCGGCGCGGCAGGGCAGGCTTCCCGTGCGCGAGCGCTTGGCGCGGCTCATCGACGAGGGCTCGTTGTCCGAGGACGGCGGGCTCGCCAGCCGCGACCAGGAGGGCTCGGGCGCGGACGGCGTCGTCACCGGGACAGGCGTTATCGCCGGCCGGCCCGTCGCGGTGATGGCCAACGACCCCACGGTCACGGCCGCATCGTGGAGCCCCGCGACGGTTGAGAAGATCGTCCGCATCCAGGAGCGGGCCCTCGGCGCGCGGGTGCCAATGGTCTATCTCATCGACTCGACGGGCGCGGGCGTCGATGATCGGGTGGACTTGTCCTGCGGACAGCGGGGCGCGGGCCGGATCCTCCACACCGCGGTCAAGCTGTCGGGGTCGGTTCCGCAGGTGTGCGTCCTCTCGGGCGACGGCGAGGACGCCTACATCCCCGCCGTCTGTGATGTCGTGATCCTGCACTGCGGCAACGCTTCGAGCGCCTCTGGCGGCGGTCATCACCTGGTGGCGAGCGACGGGGAAGGCATCGACGCCGCCAAGCGCTACCTCTCCTACTTCCCCTCGCACTGGGAGTGGGCGGCGCCCGTCGCGCGCCCGGCCGACCCGGCGTCGGAGCGCGCGATCGGCGACATCGTGCCCGAGGACGAAGACCAGCCCTTCGAGGTGCACGAGGTGCTGGACTCGCTGCTCGACGCCCACTCGCTCTTCGAGCTCGACGAGCGGTGGGCCAAGGAGCTGGTGGTCGGCTTCGCTCGGCTCAACGGCCGCGCCATCGGAGTGCTGGCGAGCCAGCCTGCGCTCGGGAACGGGACGCTGTCGGGGGACTCGGCTGACAAGGGCGCCCGGTTCGTCCAAACCTGCAACGCGTTCAACCTTGCGCTGCTGTTCCTGGTTGACACGCCCAGGTTCACGACCGGAACGGCCGGCGATCGCCACGACCTCGTCCGCCACGCGGCCAAGATGATCAGTGCCGTCTCCCAGGCCACGGTGCCGAAGATCTCGGTGATCCTCCGCAAGGCCGATGGCGCTGGGCTCCACGCGATGGCCGGTCCCGGGATGGAACCCGACGCCTGCCTTGCCCTACCCACGGCGCCGCTCGCCGAGGATGTGAACGGGCTGCAATGCGCGGACGCCGTCGTCGAGCCCGAGGATCTGCGCGCCGGGCTCATTCGCCGCTTCGCGGTCCATGCGGGCAAGCGGCGCGAGTGGCCGCCCAAGCGCAACGCGATCATCCCGGTCTGACACAAGGCCCGCCCCACCGCGGCGGAGCTCGGCTAGGCTGGGCCCGTGGACGCCACCGAGCTCGTCGTCGCCGGCCCTGCGTGACCGTTTCCTCGGAGCCGGAGGCCCTGCTGGCGCTGGCGGTCGACCTCGCGGTCGAGGCGGGCGCGCTGCTGCGGGAGCGCTTCATGTCCGGTACGACATCGGCGCTGCGGTCCAAGACCACGCCCACGGACCTGGTGAGCGAGGCCGACTTCGCCGCCGAGCGCCTGATTCGCGACCGGCTCGCCATCGCGCGTCCGGGGGATGCCGTGTTGGGCGAGGAGGGGGGCGACCAGGGTCCGGGCGACTCTGCGGCGAGCGGATTTCAATGGGTCGTCGACCCGCTGGACGGAACGATCAACTTCCTCTTCGGGATACCCCAATGGGCCGTGTCGGTGGCATGCGAGGATGCCGACGGCGCGCTGGCCGGCGTGATCCACGACCCCATGCGGGAAGAGACCTTCACCGCGTCGCGATCGGGCCCTGCGACCCTCAACGGCTCGGCGGTCGAGGGCTCGGAGACCGAGGAGCTCTCCACGGCGCTCGTGGCCACCGGCTTCGCCTACGGCGCCGACGTGCGCGCGCGCCAGGCCGAAGTCCTCACGGGTCTGCTGCCGGTGGTCCGCGACATCCGCCGGATGGGCAGCGCGGCGCTCGACCTCGCGTGGACCTCCTGCGGTCGCTACGACGCCTACTTCGAGCGCGGAGTCGAGCGCTGGGACGTCGCCGCGGGCAGGCTGCTCTGTGAGCGCGTGGGCTTGGAGGCGCGCTCGCTGGAAGGCGCCGA
>JBBSIW010000202.1:0-5099 GCA_038231895.1 Solirubrobacterales bacterium
CCTGTCGGTGCGCATCGGTGCGTGATCTCGACAGCGTTTCCAGCACCTCGCGCTGGCTGTCGGTGATCGGCATGGCAGCGGTAGGCGGGCGCATATGCCATCCTACCGCAAACACCAGTTATTTACAAGACACTACACTAGTCCCGACGGAACCGCCGGCCGTCCACCGGCGACTCGTCCTCGCCCAGTGCGGCGCCGTCCGGCGCCCCGCCGTCGGCCATCGCCGCCTCCATCGCGGCCATGCGCTCGGGCGTGAGCTCGTCGGCGTTCTCGGCCTCGATGCGCGCCAGCCACCGCGCACCCTCCGCGGCGGCGCTCTCGTCCCTGACGACCTGCTTCCCGGCTGCAAAGTACTTGTCGATCTCCTCGAAGAGCACCTCCACGAGCTGGTCCTGGGGCACCTTGCGCAGCGGCTCGCCCTTGGAGTAGACCATCCCCTCGTTGCGCGCACCGGTGATGCCAAAGTCGGCGTGGCGCGCCTCTCCGATGCCGTTGACCGCGCAGCCGAGGATCGAGACCTCGATGGCGTCGGGGTAGGCCTCCAGGCGCCGCTCCACCTCGGTGACCACCGTGTCCATGTCGAACTGCAGGCGCCCGCACGTCGGACAGGCGATGAGCACAGGGCCGCGCTCGCGCAGCTTGAGCGCCTTGAGGATCTCCCAGGCGACCTTCACCTCCTCCTCGGCGTGGAAGGTGGAGAGCGAGATGCGGATGGTGTCGCCGATGCCGTCCGCCAGCAGGGTCCCCAGCCCCACCGCCGACTTCAGCGATCCCGACCACTTGGTGCCCGCCTCGGTGACCCCCAGGTGCAGCGGGTAGTCGACCTTCTCCGCGAGCAGGCGGTTCGAGGCGATCGTGTTCGGGACGCTGGTCGACTTCATCGAGACCTTGAAGTCGTTGAAGTCGAGCCGCTCCATCAGCTCGACGAACTCCACGGCGGCGGTCACCAGCGCCTCGACCGGATTTGAGTACTCGAGATCGCGCAGGTGCTTGGGCAGCGAGCCGGAGTTGACCCCGATGCGCATCGGGGTCCCAGCCTGGCGGGCGCACTCGACGACCTGGGCTACCTTGTCGGGGCCGCCGATGTTGCCCGGGTTGATGCGCACGGCGTGAGCGCCGGCCTCGATCGCCTTGATGGCCAGCGTGTGGTTGAAGTGGATGTCGGCGATCACCGGGATCGGCGCATCGCGCACGATCGCCTTGAGCGCCTCGACGTCGTCGTCGCGCGGCACGGCCACGCGGACGATGTCCGCTCCCGCGTCGGCGACGGTGCGGATCTGGTCCATCGTCGCCGTGAGATTGGCGGTCTCGGTCTTGGTCATCGTCTGAACGGCGACCGGCGCTCCCCCGCCGATGAGCACGCCTCCGACGTTGATCTGGCGGGTGGAGGGCATTGCCAGTCAGTGTAGGAGACGAGCTCGCCCACGCCGTGAAGTGGCAGGCGGGTCGCCGAGAGCCGGGCGCCGCTAGCATCGAGGTGGCGATGGAGCACTTCACGGATGCGCAGCGCGAGGCAGTGGTTGAGATCCGTCGGAGGACGAGTCGGCTGTCACAAGCCGAATCGGCTCAGCGACATGAGCTCACGTCCGCAAAGGTGCTCGGTCGACGAGACGCTCGCACACGACGATGTCGGCGCCCGCCGGCGTGAGGCGGCCGCCGACCTCCTCGCGGCGGACCCGCCGGTGTACCCGCGCGAGCCCGACTGGGACGTGGTCAAGAACGCGCTGCGCGGGCGCAGCCTCGATCGAGGCTGAGCATCCGGTGCACCAGGCGCTGATCGACACCAACGTCTTCGTCTACGCACTGGGCGCCCCGCACCCATACCGCGAGCCGTGCCGGGAAATCGTTCGGAGACAGGGTCGCGGCGAGCTGGCGGGCAGCGTCACCCCGGTGGTGCTGGCCGAGGTGGTGCACCAGCGCCTTCGCCAAACCGGGGACCGAGCGGAAGCGGTCAAGCGCGGGCGTCAGGTAGCGGCGGTCTTCCGGGTCCATGCGACAGAGTCCTCGGATGCCGAGCTCGCCTCGGAGGTGTACGCGCGAGTGGAGCAATTGGACGCCTTCGACGCGCTCCTCGCCGCCGTCGCCCTCAATCGCGGCATCGACACCGTAGTGTCCGCCGACCGCGGGTTCGATCGTCTCGACGAGATCACGCGTGTGGACCCCACTGACAAGGACGGTCTGGCTCGGATCTGGGCGGGGCCGCTCGCCAAATCGAACCAGGAGGCGCGCATATGACGACACCGATGATCGGCCCGGGCGTGGAGATCGCGATGCCCGTCGAGGACCGCCACGCTGCCGTGCTCACGCCCGAGGCGCTCGAATTCGTCGCCCGCCTACAGCGCAAGTTCGACGGCGTCCGCCGCGGCCTGCTCGAGACGCGAACGCGCCGCCAGGAGCTCGTGCGCCGGGGCGCGACATTCGACTTCCTTCCCGAGACCCGCGACGTGCGCGACGGCGACTGGACGATCGGCTCGGTGCCCGACGACCTCGCCGACCGCCGCGTGGAGATCACCGTCCCCACCGACCGCAAGATGTTGATCAATGGGCTCAATTCGGGCGCCCGAGCGATCATGGCCGACTTCGAGGACTCCCTCTCCCCCACCTGGGACAACGTCGTCGGCGGCCAGGTCAACGTCGTCGACGCGGTGGCGGGGACGATCGAGTACACGGGCCCCGACGGTCGCGAGTACCGCCTCGACGACGAGGCTCCGCCGATGGTCGTCCGGCCTCGTGGGTGGCATCTGATGGACCGGCACATCCTCATCGACGGCAAGCCGGTCTCGGCGTCGCTCATGGACTTCGGCCTCTTCATCTACCACAACGCCCAGCCGCTGCTCGACGGCGGGAGCGGCCCCTACCTCTACCTCCCAAAGCTCGAGAGCTACAAGGAGGCGCGCCTGTGGAACGACGTGTTCGTGCTCGCCCAGGAGGCCCTCGGCCTCGACCAGGGCACGATCAAGGCGACTGTCCTGATCGAGACGCTGCCCGCCGCGTTTCAGATGGAGGAGATCCTCCACGAGCTCCGCGACCACGTCGTCGGCCTCAACGCCGGTCGCTGGGACTACATCTTCTCGGTGATCAAGTGCTTCCCGGATCGTCCCGAGTTCGTCCTTCCCGACCGCGTGAAGGTGACCATGACGGTGCCGTTCATGCGGGCCTACACCGAGCTGCTGGTGCGGACCTGCCACCGGCGTGGCGCCCACGCGATGGGCGGCATGGCTGCGCAGATCCCCTCGCGCACGGACCCCGAGGCGAACGAGCGCGCACTGGCCAAGGTCACCGAGGACAAGGCACGCGAGGCCGGCGACGGCTTCGACGGCACGTGGGTGGCCCATCCGGACGCGGTTGCCACGGCGCGTGAGCAGTTCGACGAGGTCCTGGGGGAGCGTCCCAACCAGGTCGAGCGCCAGCGCGACGACGTCGAGGTCGGCGCGGGCGACCTGCTCGACATCGCCTCGGCAGGGGGAGCCGGGGAGGTCAGCGAGGATGGGCTGCGCAACGACGTGAACGTCGGGATCCAGTACATCTCCTCGTGGTTGCGGGGCAACGGGGCGGCGGGCATCTACGGCCTCATGGAAGACGCGGCGACCGCGGAGATCGCCCGCTCGCAGGTGTGGCAGTGGCGGCGCCACGGCGTTGCGCTGCCCGATGGCACGCCCATCGAGGACGAGGTGGTCCAGCGACTCGCATATGAGGAGCTCGAGCGCGTCCGCGAAGAGATCGGCGACGACGAGTGGTTCGAGGCCGAGGGGCGCCCCGGCCCGTCGCGCGAGCTCTTCGAGCAGGTCGCCCTGGCCGAGGACTTCGTGGAGTTCCTCACCGTGCCGGCGTACGAGCGCCTGGACTGAGCCATGCCCGCATCCGTGCGGGACGCCGGGCCGGCGCGAGCCCCGCGGCGGCTGGCGATGTCCCCAACAGCGCGCTGGCTCGCGGCGCTCACCGTCGCCGCCGCCGCCCTGCGGTTCTCGACCCTCGGGGTGCAGAGCTACTGGTACAACGAGGCGGCCACCGTCGTGCTGGTCAAGCTCGGCTTTGGCGACATGCTGTCGCGGATCCCGCGTATGGAGGGCAATCCGCCCCTCTACTACGTGCTGGCGTGGGTGTGGGCGCGTGTGTTCGGAGACGGCGAGGTCGCGTTGCGCTCGCTCTCGGCGCTCGCGGGAACGGCCATGGTGCCGGCGGTCTACGCAGGCGGAGCCCGGCTCGCCGGTCGACGAGCGGGCGTGGCGATCGCCGCCCTCGCCGCATTCAGTCCACTGTTCGTGTGGTTCTCACAGGAGGCGCGCCCCTACATCCTCCTCAGCCTGCTCTCGGCCCTTGCCTTCGTGTTCTTCCTGCGTGCCTTGGATGACGGGCGGTCGCGCGAGGTCGCGTGGTGGGCGGGACTGTCGATGGCGGCCCTGGCAACGCACTACTTCGCGCTGTTGCTCATCGGGCCCCAGGCCCTGTGGCTGCTGTGGCGCTGCCGGCGCCGGACTCCGGTCCTGCTCGGACTGGGTGGCATCCTCGCTGTGGCCGCGGCCCTGGTCCCACTTGCCCTCGATCAGCGGGAGCCGGCGAAGACCTCGATTCCGGGCTCGCTGAGCACGCGCGTCCTCGAGCTGCCCAAGCAGCTCCTGCTGGCGTTTGACAGCCCGGCTGAGCGCCCGCTGGCGCTGGTGGCGGCGGCGCTGGTGGTGCTGGGCGCGTGGCTCGCGTGGCGTCGCGGCGGGCCTGGGACGGGGCGGGCGGCCGCGGTGGCCGCAGGGCTCGGCTGTGCCGCGGTCGCGGTGGTGCTGGCGGCTGCGGTGGCGGGCACCGACTATCTGAATACCCGCAACATGATCGAGGCATGGCTCCCGCTTGCGCTCGTGCCGGCGATCGGCTTCGCGGCCCCTGGAGCGGGCCGGGTCGGACCGGCCGCGCTCACCGCGTTGTGTGCGATCGGTCTGCTCGCCGTTGTGTCGGTCGATCTGCATCGCCCCTACCAACGCGCCGACTGGCGTGGCGCCGCGCGCGCGCTGGGCCGCGCACACGTCACGCGCGCGATCATCGTCACGCCTGCCGACGGGGTGCTCCCGCTGCGGTTCTACCTTCCCCGGGCGAAGCCCATATCGCCA
>JBBSIW010000203.1:0-5078 GCA_038231895.1 Solirubrobacterales bacterium
GAGTGTCAGCCAACGAACCTCCAGCGTGCCTCGTGCGTCCGCGTACGGACGTTGCCTCGGAGGTGGGCCCGGCCGCCGGGTAGAAGGACCACGAAACCTCTTGGCGGAAAGGAAAGGAGCCGAGCATGAAACAGCCGCAGGTGGTCGTGATCACGGGGGCGTCCGGCGGAGTGGGGCGCGCCACGGCCCGCCGTTTCGCGCGCGAGGGGGCTCGCATCGGCCTGCTCGCGCGCGGGCGCGCCGGGCTCGAGGCCACGCGGCAGGAGGTGGAGCGGGAGGGCGGCGAGGCGCTCGTCCTGCCGGTCGACGTCGCCGAGCACGACCGGGTCGAGGCCGGGGCGGCTGCGGTGGAGGAGGCGTTCGGGCCGATCGACGTCTGGGTCAACAACGCGATGGTCACGCTCTACGCGGAGTTCCTCGACATCGATCCCGATGAGTACCGGCGGGCGACGGAGGTCAGCTACCTGGGCATGGTGTGGGGCACGCGTGCCGCCCTCAAGCGCATGGTGCAGCGCTACCGGGGGTCGCTCGTGCAAGTGTGCTCGGCCATGTCCTACCGCGGCATCCCGCTGCAGTCGCCCTACTGCGGGGCCAAGCACGCCTGCAAGGGATTCACCGAGAGCGTGATCACAGAGCTCCTGCACAACCAGTCCAAGGTCCAGGTCTCGATGGTCCAGCTCCCCGGGCTCAACACGACGCAGTTCACGTGGGGACGCACGAAGCTGTCCAAGCAGACCAAGCCGGTACCGCCCATCTACCAGCCCAAGGTGGCGGCCGAAGCCATCCACCACGCCGCGCGCCACAAGCGCCGCGAGATCTACGTCGGCATGCCCACGGTCATGAACATCGTGGGCGAGAAGCTCGCGCCGTGGCTGCTCGACCGTTACCTGGCGAAGTCAGCCTACAAGTCCCAGATGACCGACACCCCGCTCGACCCGAATGGCCATGACAACCTGTTCGAGTCCGTGGACGAGGACCGCGGCGCCGAGGGACCCTTCGGGGACATGGCGCATGGCATGAGCCCGCAGCTCGAGCTGGCCAAGCACCGGGGAGCGGTGCTGGCCGGCGTGGGCGCAGCGGCGGCCGGTGCCGCGGCGCTCGTCGCTCGCGCTCGGTAGGCATGGCACGCGTCGATTCCGTGCGCAGGGTGGACGCGGAGCCTTCGCTGCTGGCTCGCTCGCTTACCACGGTGATGAGCGCCAGCGCGGCGCCCTACGGCTACACCGTGACGATCTGGAGCTCCGGTGCGCTGCTGATGCACTTCCGGGGAGCGCCGAAGGTCTTCGAGATCTTCCTCTTCGCGGCAGGCGCGATAACGGGCTTCTGGCTGGTGGGCGCGGCAAGCCTGATGCTGACAAACCTGAGAGAGCCGTTGGGCCACGAGAGCCATCGGATGATCATCGCCGGCGCGCTCAGCTGGATCGCCACCGGTGTCGCGATCGGAGGAGTGGCCCTCGTGGCCGAGCTCGACAGCTGGGCGGCGTGGCCGGCCGCGAGCCTGCTGGCCACCGCTGTATACCTCGGGGCGGCGAGCCTGCAGCTGGCGCTCGCCGAGCGTGCACGCCGGTGAGCTTCCTCCGCGAGGCATTTAGGGCCGGCAACCGCTTCATCGTCGAGATCGCCGCCATCGGCGGCTTCCCTGTTCGGCTATGACACCGGCGTCATCTCCGGGGCGCTGCTCTACATCAAGAAGGATCTCGGCCCTCGTCCTTCGAGCAGGAGGCGATCGTCTCCTCGCTGCTGATCGGCGCCGTGCTCGGCGCCGTGCTCTCGGGCTGGACGGCGGACAGGATCGGACGCCGCTGGACGAAGGTCGGCTCGGGAACGATCTATGACCTTCCGGCTTGCGCTTGGCCCAGGGAGCGATCCGATGCTCACTCCGCTTCCAGCGACCGCCCGCTCAGACGGTGACCCGGCCAGCCGCTGTGCGGACCGACCAGCGTGATCAGGGCCGGGACGAGAAGCGTCCGCACGAGGAACGCGTCGATCAGCAGGCCCGCGCCCATGGTGAACGCGAGCTCGCGAAACGGCCGCAGCGGCACCAGCACGAGCAGCGCGAAGGAAGCGGCGAGCACGAGCCCGGCGATCGTGATCGGTGTGGCGGCCCGCGCGCCAGCCACCGCCACGGCGCGTCGCAGAGGCCGTATCCGCGCCTCGGCCCAGATCCGGCCGGCGAGGAACACGTTGTAGTCCGAGCCGAGGGACACCAGCAGCGCGGCGGTGGCGAAGGGCACGTAGTAGGTCAGCTCGCCGTAGCCGAGCAGACCCTGGAAGACGTATGCGGCCAAGCCCAGCGAGGCCAGCAGAGCGAGCACGCTGACCGCCAGCAGGTACAGCGGGGCCACGAGGGCGCCGAGGAAGACGATCAGGATCAACAGCACCACCCCGAGCGACGCGGGCGCGACGCGGCCGAGGTCGGCGACCGTGCCGTCGACGGTCTCGGCGACCAGCGCCGTGTCGCCCGCCAGCGACGCCCGCGCGCCGGGAAGCCCGGCCGAGCGCAGCAGGGCCGGGAGGCGGTTCTCGAGGCGCCGGAGCCTCTCGATGGCGCGAGCGCCCAGCGGGTCGCTGGCCAGGACCACGAAGTAGCGCGCCGCGTTCCTGGTGCTGGAGTAGACGGCTCCAAGCTCACGCTGGACGGGCTGCTGCGCCGGGCCCACGACCTGCGCGACCCCCGGCTGGCGCTCGAGCAGCCGCTGGAGGGCCACCAGCCGACCGCGCTCCGCGACCACGCCGGGGCGCTCCACGATCACCACCGTGGGGGAGAGGATTCCCGGTGCGAAGCCGCGGCTGGCCTGCACGTAGGCCTCGCGCGCGCTCGACCCGGCGGGCAGCCCCCGGATCAGCGGGTTGCCGAGCTTCAGCTGCAGCATGCCGGTGGCCGCGAGCAGGAGCAGCCCCGCCACGACGACGGCCGTGAGGACAGGGCGCTCGGTGGCCACGCGCAGCGCCGACGCGCGGCCGGGCCGGTGGTGGGTCGGCAGCGCTCCGTGCGCCCCGCCGCCCTCTGCCGGCACACCCGGCCTTCGCGGCCAGAAGAGCGCCCGGCCGCCCACGGCCAGCAGGGCGGGGACCAGCGTGACCGACACGAGCAGGCCCACCAGCACCGCCATCGCGGTGCCGGGGCCGAAGGCCCGGAAGAAGCCGAGCTTGGCCACGGCCAGGGCCCCGCTCGCGGCGACGACGGTGATGCCCGCGGTCGTGACGATCGGCAGCAGCTCGGCCGTGCCCCGGGTTGCCGCCAGCCGCGGGCCCTCGCCGTCGGCCATGCGCTTGCGGATCCGCGAGAGGAAGAAGATCGAGTAGTCGGTGACCACGCCGAAGAGCAGCACGACGATCACGGGCTGGACCTCGCTTGGCACCGAGATGCCGAGTTGCTGCCCGACGAAGGCGATCAGGCGGATCGAGACCAGGTAGGCGATCGCCACGGCCAGCAGCGTCGCCGCGGGCGGTCCGAGCGCCCGGAAGTGCAGGCCGACCACGAGCGCCACCAGGAGCACGGTGCCAAGCTCGATCAGCGGAAGCGCCTGCTTGATCTCCTGCGACTGCGCCGCCCGGGCGGCTACCGCGCCGGTCACGCCGACGAAGCCGTGGTACTGGGGCTCGATGCGCCGCTTGACGAAGTCGTCGGCGAGGTCCTCCCGATCCCCCTGGTCGACCTTGGGCGAGAAGAAGAGGTAGGTGATCGCCGTGGTGGAGCTCTCTCGCGAGAACGGGGGCTTGCCGAGCGCGTTGTTGATCGGGAGGGCGCCGCCCACCCGGACGAGCTCGGGGTACGCGTGCCGGTTGAGCGCGACCGCCCGGCCGATCGTCGCCGCGAGCTCGGAGATGGCGAGCCCGCCAGGCTGGCGCTGAACCACGAGCGTGCGGCTGAGCAGCGGGAAGCGGAACAGCTCGCTGGAGCGCAGCTCGGCGTCCAGCGCCTTCGCCCCGTTGGGGACGAGGTCGCCCAGCGCGCCGTTCTGTGCGTCGCGGATGCTCGGCAAGGTCATCGTCAGGATCACCGCAGAGGCGATCCAGAACACGATGACCGCCCAGCGCAGCCTTACCACCAGCGCGGCCGCAGCTCCCCACGGACCCTCTGGCCGAGGCCGGCGATGCTCGAGCGAGAGCAGCTCGGCGAGCTCGCGCCCGAGCTCGTGCGGGGGGCGCTCGAGCTGCGTCCCTAGCTGATCCAGCACCCGCCCCCAGCGCGACGCGAGGCGCTCACGCTCCAGGCCGGCGAGCCGGGCGACCTCCTCGAGGGACAGCTCGTGGCGGTAGTGGTCCTCGAGCAGCGCACGGTCGGCAGGGCTCAGACGCCCGACTGCGGCCCGCAGCCTCCTCGTGCGCCGGCGGGCACCAGCGCTGCGCGCCTCAGCCCTTGAGGAGCTCACCGATCGTCCCCGCCAGGCCCCTGCCGGTCCGCACGGCCTGGATCAGCGTCGCGATCGGCAGGCCGCCGACCACCGCGCGCAGGACCGAAGCCTGGGTCTTCGACAAGCGCCCCACCCGCTCGGCGTCGACGACTGCGCGCTCGAGGCCCTTGCGGATCGCGTCCTCCAGCACACCTTCGCTGATCTTGTGCTGCTGCGCGAAGCGTGCGCGCGCGGCACCGCTCGAGAGCGCCAGCGCCAGCTCCTCTCTGGGGACCCGCAGCCTGCAGGCGGCCCCGTCGAGCGCGGAGAGCAGGAGCTGCTGGGAGACCTGGTCGAAGCCGCGGGCGCGCGGCAGTGCCCGCGGCTCGCACGGATCGGCCACCTCGAGTGGCTTGTACGAGCCGCCCCCCAGGGCGAGATAGGTGACGACGAGCGCCGTCGCGATCGTTGCCGCCGCCGCCAGGACCAGAGCCCCCCGTGCCGCGCCCGGCCGCTGGTTCACGGCACTCACGTACGCCTCCGCCGGGAGAGCAGCAGCGGCACGAGCACGAGCAGCGCCAGCGCGCCGCCGGCCAAAAAGGAGCGGCTGAAGGCCTGGGTCGCCGCTCGGGCGAGCTCGTCGGCGAGCCTGATCCGCAGCCGGTCCAGCGGCGCGCGCTCGCCGGGCCGGGCCTCGATGCCGCGGAAGGCGGGGTCGAGGTTCGGCAGCCGGCCGCCGGC
>JBBSIW010000204.1:0-5043 GCA_038231895.1 Solirubrobacterales bacterium
CCACGCCTTCCTCACCCTGGAGCGCCTCGACCCAAAAGCCCCGCGGCCGGCCTGACGCTGCCACAAGCCGTCCTCCTGCTCCAGCCCATCCTAAAATGCTGGACCGGGCGCTGCTCCACCTGCCGGCAGCCCATCATCCCCGCCGACATCCCACTACACCGCCCATCCCGAGAGTGACCTACCAAAGTCCTAGTAGGCAGCCGCTATCGCGAACGGCGAAGCAGCGCGCGCTTGGCCGGCGGTCGGCGGAAGTTCTCCTGCGCCAGACCGGCGTTGATGGCCACCAGGGCGATCTCGGACACGGCGCCGGCGGTGCCGAGGATGTTGAGGATGCGCTTGGAGCGGGCGGCCGGCGCCGGGGTCTCCGCGGCCGGCTCGCTGCCCGTCTCCATGGGCACCGCGCCGCCCGGCGCATGGCGCGCGAAGCGCACGCCTTCGATCGCGGTGACCACGCCGGTGAGCGTGACCGCTGCGACCAGGCCGTCCTTGACTCGGGCCAGCGTCTGCTCACGGGAGGAGAGCCGGCTGTCGTGCGTCTCGCCGAGCCGCGCGGCGGCCCAGCCACCAGCCACGAGCAGCAGCGAGATCGAGTTGACCGTCCCGTAGCGCCGCCATGCCGCGTTGACCACCTTGCCGCGCTCGGCCTTGTCACTGATCTCGGACACCGCCGGATGCATGGCCAGCCGCCCGAACAGGTTGCCGCCGAGCAGGCCGGCGAGGCCGATGTCGTGCGCGGCACGCCCGACCGCGGTCGGCAGGTCGGGAAGGGTGGCAATCCGCATACCCCTCCGGTTTCCCCCGCGGACGCTTGGCCAAACCACTAGGTCCCCTGCTCCCACGAGTGCAGGTACTCCTCCTGCGTGGGCGTGAGCTCGTCGATCTCGACGCCCATCGAGGCGAGCTTGAGCCGGGCGATCTCCTCGTCGATCGCCGCCGGAACGTCGTAGACGTGGTTCTCGAGACCGCGGGCCTGGCCTACGAGATACTCGACGGTCAGCGCCTGATTGGCGAATGCCACGTCCATCACCGCCGCGGGATGACCCTCGGCGCAGGCGAGGTTGACGACGCGGCCGGCCGCCAGCAGGTTGATCCGCCGCCCGTCCGCCAGCTCGAACTGCTCCACCAACGGGCGCACCTCGCGTGCGCCCACCGCGAGGTCGCGCAGGTCGTCGAGGTTGAGCTCCACGTCGAAATGGCCGGCGTTGCACACGATCGCGCCGTCCTTCATCGCTGCGAAGTGCTCGCCGCCGAGGACGTCGCGGCTGCCGGTGACCGAGATGAACACGTCGCCCTCCCGCGCCGCCGCGCGGGCGTTCATCACCTCGAAGCCGTCCATCTTGGCCTCGAGCGCGCGGACGGGGTCGACCTCGCAGACGATGACGCCCGCGCCCGCGCCCTGGGCGCGCATGGCCACGCCCTTGCCGCACCAGCCGTAGCCGAGCACGACGACGATCCGACCGGCCAACAGCATGTTGGTCGCCCGCAGGATCCCGTCGATGGTCGACTGACCGGTCCCGTAGCGGTTGTCGAAGAACCGGGCCGTCCGGGCTTCGTTGACTGCCACCACCGGGAACCCCAGCCTCCCCTGGGCCTCCAGCGCACGGACGCGGATGACGCCGGTCGTCGTCTCCTCCGTGCCACCCACGATGCCCTCGATCAGGTCGGTGCGCCTGCCGTGGATGACCGAGATCAGGTCCGCGCCGTCGTCCATCGTGATGTGCGGTCCGCGGTCGGCCAGCGCCTCGATATGGCGGTAGTAGGTGTCGGTGTCCTCGCCCTGGATGGCGTGCACCTCGGCTCCGTAGCGCTCGACGAGCGCCGCCGCCACATCATCCTGCGTGGTCAGGGGGTTCGATGCGCACAGGCCGGCGTCGGCTCCGCCCGCCAGCAGGGTGTGCAGCAGGTTCGCCGTCTCGGTCGTGACGTGCAGGCAAGCGGCGATCCGCACGCCCTCGAGCGGACGCCGCCGCGCGAAGCGCTCGCGGATCGAGCGCAGGACCGGCATCTCCGCCCCGGCCCACTCGATGCGGGCCTGCCCGGCGCCCGCGAGGCTCGGATCCGCAAGCTCGGAGCTAATACCGGTACTGATCGGGCTTGTACGGGCCCTCGACGGGAACGCCGATGTAGGCAGCCTGGTCGGGGCGCAGCTCCGTCAGCCGCACGTCGAGTGCGTCCAGGTGGAGCCGGGCGACCTTCTCGTCGAGGTGCTTGGGGAGCACGTAGACGCGCTTCTCATAGTCGTCGTTCTTGGTGAACAGCTCGATCTGGGCGATGGTCTGGTTGGTGAACGAGTTGGACATGACGAAGCTGGGGTGCCCCGTGGCGTTGCCCAGGTTGAGCAGGCGGCCTTCCGAGAGCAGGATGATCGAGTGCCCGTCGGCGAAGCGGAACTCGTCCACCTGCGGCTTGATGTTGATCCGCTCTACGGACTCGTCCCGGGCCAGGCCGGCCATGTCGATCTCGTTGTCGAAGTGCCCGATGTTCCCGACGATGGCCTGGTGCTTCATCCGCGCCATGTCCTGCGCGCGGATGATGTCGCGATTGCCGGTCGCGGTGATGAAGATGTCCGCGGTCTCGACGACGTCGTCGAGCGTCTTGACGTCGTACCCGTGCATCGCCGCCTGCAGCGCGCAGATCGGGTCGACCTCCGTGATGACCCCGCGCGCGCCCTGGCCGCGCAGCGACTCGGCACAGCCCTTGCCGACGTCGCCGTACCCGCAGATCACGGCGACCTTGCCGCCGATCATGACGTCGGTCGCGCGGTTGATGCCATCGATGAGCGAGTGCCGGCAGCCGTAGAGGTTGTCGAACTTGGACTTGGTGACGGAGTCGTTGACGTTGATCGCCGGGAACAGGAGCTCTCCGGTCTCCTGCATCTGGTAGAGGCGGTGCACGCCGGTGGTGGTCTCCTCGGTCACGCCCTGAATGGCCGCGGCCATCGTCGTCCAGTACTGGGGATCGGCCTCGAGTGAGCGCTGGAGCGTCTCCAGCACGACCTGGAGCTCCTCGGACTCCGCGCTCTGCGGATCGGGCACCGCTCCGGCCTTCTCGTACTCGACGCCCTTGTGCACGAGCAGCGTGGCGTCGCCGCCGTCGTCGAGGATCATGTTGGGACCGCCCTCGGGCCAGGTGAGCGCCTGCTCGGTGCACCACCAGTACTCCTCCAGGGACTCTCCCTTCCACGCGAAGACGGGCACGCCGCGAGGCTCCTCGGGCGTGCCCTGCGGCCCGACGGCGATCGCCGCGGCGGCATGGTCCTGGGTGGAGAAGATGTTGCAGCTCGCCCACCGGACCTCGGCGCCCAGCGCCACGAGCGTCTCGATCAGCACTGCGGTCTGCACGGTCATGTGCAGGGAGCCCGTGACGCGGGCGCCCGCGAGCGGCTGGCGCTCGGCGTACTCCTCGCGCGTGGTCATGAGGCCGGGCATCTCGTGCTCGGCGAGCTGGATCTCCTTGCGGCCGAACGCCGCGAGGGACAGATCGGCGACCTTGAAGTCGGTGGCGGTCAGAGCGGCGGTCGGGGTCATGCAGTCTCCAATGCGTGGTTGAGCAATCTCTGATGCTTGTCCTGCTCCCAGCGGAGCCAGTGCGCGGGCTGGACGTGGTCCGGACGCTCGGGCTCGGCTTCAAACCAAGCCTCCACCGCGTCTGCAAGCCGTTCCTCACTGCGCATCCGCAACGCGAAGCCGACCTCGCCGAGCCCGATGTCGAACTCGTCGAGCAGCTGGCGCAGGGTGCGCAGCCGTTGGAGCTCTTCGGGCCCATACAGGCGGTACCCGGCGCTCGAGCGCGGGCTTTGCAGCAGCCCGATGCGCTCGATGTACCGAAGCATTCGTGGCGACCAACCCGCGGTCTCGGCCGCCTCGTGGATGGTCAGCGCGTCCATTCGCGCCCAACCTTATCACGCCCCTGTCAAGGTTCCGGCCGACTGCTCAGCCCCGAGCGAGCTGCTCCTTGAGTTGGTCGATGGGCGCCACCGGCTCCGGGTCCACGCCCCCGAGGACGGCCAGGTAGAGGGAGACCAGGTCGCCGAGGAGCACGAGCGAGATCACGCGCTCGATCCGGCTCTCGCCACGCGTCTGCACCATAAACGTGGCTGCCGCGAATGGCTCGATGAGCTCCCGGGTGAGGGTGATCCGCTGGCGCGTCCGCGGGTGCAGGTCGGAGTCGTCGAGGAACACTGCGGAGAAGCGCCCGAGCATCGGCGCGCCCGTCCAGCCCACGATCTCGTTGTGGTCGAGCTCGGGCAGCTCGTGGGCGAACGCGGGCAGCTTTGCGTTCTCGTTGATCTGGCACTTCCAGCGGTAGGCCACCGCGCTGGTGAGTCCTGCGCCGGCGATCTGGGGCACGGTGTCCCACAGTCCGCGCGCCAGCGCCTTGGACAGGCAGTCCTCCTCGCCGTTGGGGCCCCATTCGGCGGCGAGCTGCTCGGCATGGGCAGCCGCGACGTCGACCTCCGCGCGCAGGCCGGGAGCGGCGCCGGAAATGGCGGCGACCTCGAGGGCGGCCACCGTCACGTACGCCAGGGCCGCCCGGGGCCGGAGGCCGGAGGGCAGCGGGATGACCGGCACGCCATCGCTGCGCGCGGCGGCTGCAAGCTGACCGCCGGTCGTCGCCACGGCGCGACGAGCGCCCACCGCACCAGCCGCCTCATAACAAGCGAGGGTCTCCTCGGTGTCGCCTGAATAGCTGGAGCACAGGACGACGGTGTCGGGCGTGGTCCACGCCGGGAGCTCGTAGTGGCGCGCCAGTACGATCGGCCTCGAGGCCCGGTCGCCCAACGCCGCGCGAGCAAGCGCGCCGCCCATGCCCGAGCCGCCCATTCCCGCGACCACCAGCCCACCGGGGGCGTCACGGGGCTCCAGCCCGGCGCTCTCAACCCTCCAGAGAGCGTCGCGCAGATGCTCGGGAAGCGAGAGAACATCCTCCATCTGACCCGAGACGTCGACCGCCGCGACGGCGTCGCGATCGAGCATGGTGGTGACGGCGTCGGTCAAAACCTGATCGCGCTGTCGGGGAGGGTCACCCCCGGGAAGATACGCG
>JBBSIW010000205.1:0-5032 GCA_038231895.1 Solirubrobacterales bacterium
GCAGGTCAAGAGCTACAAGCGGCTGCGCCGCCAGCACGGCATGCCCATCGACGCCCACGAGCGCCCGCGGATGGCGGCGACAGAGGTCGCCTGCCGCGCGGTGGTCGCGGTGCGCCTTCATGCCCCCGAGCACGAGCGGGCGCTGCTGCGCCGGCTGCGGGTGCTGGGGTTCGCCGGGCAGCTGATCGACGAGCGCGAGACGATCGAGCGCGCGGCGCGCCACATCGGCCTCTCTCCAGACGACCTCCTCGCGTGGATGGAGGAGCCTGCCGTGCACGAGGCGCTTGCCAAGGACATGGCGGCGGCGCGCTCGCCCTCAGCCGCCGCGCTCGTGCTCGACAGCCGCCTGGCCCAGACCGCCGACGGTCACCGCTACACATGCCCGTCCTACCAGTTCCATTCCGCCGATGGCACCTCCTTCGACGTCCCCGGCTTTCGCCCCGTCGAGGCTTATGAGGTGGCGATCGCCAACCTGGCCTCCGAGCTCGACCGCCGGAGCGCGCCCGATACCGTCGAGGAAGTGCTGGTCTGGGCGGGCGAGCCGCTCGCCACCGTCGAGGTGGCCGCAGTCTGCGAGCTCGAGCCCGAGCAGGCCCGCGAGGAGCTGGCCCGGGTGGCCGACTTCCAGCCCGTGGGCAACGACGGCTACTGGACGCTGCGCGTGACCGACCGGCTCGCGGCCTGAAAGCCCTGCGATCGCGGCTCAGGCGTGAGCGAGAGGGCCGAGGCGCTCGCGCTGGAGCTCGACCTCTGACTCCCACTCAGGCGGGACGAAGAGCTCCTCCGGGCGGCGGGCGCGGATCAGACCCTCGACCGTGCGCGTGGCCTGCTCCTGCGAGAGCCACGGGCGCAGCTCGCACAGGCGCGCCACGGTGTCGGCGAACAGTGCCTCGTCGAGGACGGCCGCCGCATTGGCCGGCGGGGCGGCGCCGCCTGCCTCCATGTGGCGCAGGTTGATCTCGGCCTGCACCTCTGCCGCGATCCACAGGCCGACCGTCGCGGCGACCTCGCTCGGTGCGAGTCGCAGGCGGTGCCCCAGCCGCCGGCACGTGCTGTCGAAGAGGTCCTCGATGAAGGGCAGCTGCGGATGGGCGCGCGCGATGGCGGGCGCTTCCTGGCGGATCGTCGGCTTGGGCCGCCCGAACCGCCGGCGCGGTCGGAGCTCGTCGAGCATCATCCCCACCGCGCACCGGCCCTGGTCGCTGTAGAGCGAGCCCGGCACCAGCGAGTCCGCATGGCGGCGCACTCCGCGCAACAGCGGAGCAAGCAGACCGACTGGCAGATCCCGAAGCGCCGCGTGAAGCATCTCGCCCTGCTCGCGCGCGAGGCTGGCCGGCAGCGGCGAAGGCGTCATCTGCGAGGCCATCAATCTTCGCCGCCGCCGCCGGTGAGCATCTCACGAGCCTTCTGCAGCGGTCCAGTGCCATCGGGCAGATGATCGGTGACGCGCGTGACGTCTTCCCGGAGCGCCTTGATGGTGTCGTGCATCTCGCTGAGCTCACCGGCGAGCTTGCCCACCCTGCGACTGAGATGTGACTCGTTGCTCTCCAGCTCCCCCACCACGTCGCGCAGAGAATCGATTCGCGTTCCCAATGACCGCTCGAGGCGCTCCACCGCGGGGAGGAGGTCGGCCAGCGGCTCGGCCTGCTCGCTGATGCGCTCCACCACCGGCACCATGGTGACCATCTGCTCGGTCCGCGCGTCGATGTGCTCGATCGTCGGCAGCTGCTCGGGGAGCAGCGCGGTGTGCTCGCGAACGAGGGTGAGCTCGGAGCGGATCGGGGCCACCTCCTGCGCGGCCTCGGCCAGGGATTCCAGGGCATGGATCACTCGCTCAGGAAGGCGCCAGGGCGAGAGCAGACCGCCCAGCAAGCTCCCGCCGTGCTCCTGCGGTTCCTCTGATGACACAGCCAAACCCTACACACGGCCGTCAACGTCAATGCGCCTACTGCCGGGCGCAGTGATCAGCGCCCGAACGGCCATCTCGCACGGAGCGGTGTCGATCGCGCGCGCTGCTCGTCGGAGATCGAGTCGCCGATCAGCCACAAAAGGGGCGGCCAGAGGCCGACGAAGAGGGCGCGGCGCTCCGCGTTGCCCCGTTCGTCTTCGCCGACAGTCTTGGCGCGAATCCAGAGGCCGATGCACAGGCCCACCGCCCCGAGCGACATGAGCTGCAGGTGCCACGTGCGCAGTCCCGTCCGGTGCAGTCCGCGTATGAGCATGCAGCTCCAGCTTGACAGTTAGCGTCCAAGTGGGGCGCTGGCCCGTACAAGCCTCACACGTGCCGCGCCGCCAGCCAAGACTCAAGCGCCTGTCCACAGCTGCCCGCTGGCCCGTCGGGATCGCGCTCACCTCCTGGCGCTACATGTGGCGCACGACCCCGCTGCATCGCCGCGAGCTTGCGGGTTGGCTGCCCGAGGACGCGCCGCCGGCGCTGCCACCGAATCTCGCCAGCGAGGAGATCCAACAACCCGAGGATGGAGTCGGGCCCCTCGTGCATCGCCTCTACCGCACTCGGATCCGCGGGCCGCAGGTCTCGCCCGAGCAGTTGATGGAGACGGTCGCCGCGAACCTCGACTGCATCGCGCCGACCGAGCTCGCGAGCTTCCAGCCGGTAGATGGCGAAGGCAAGCTGGCGATTGGAGACGAGTACATCGTTCGGATCCCGGGACCCTGGGATGGTCCGGTGGTGGTCACGGACGTGACCCCTACCTCGTTCAGGCTCGCCACCCTGGATGGCCATCTCGAGGCGGGTCAGATCGAGTTCCGCGCATTTGCGGGCCACCGGGGCCTTGACTTCGTCATCGAATCCTGGGCTCGCAGCGGCGATCGGCTCTCCGACCTGATGTACACGCGGCTGCGCATGGCCAAGGAGGTCCAGCTGCATATGTGGACCAGGGTGCTCGAGCGCGTCGTGGCGCTGACCGGCGGCCGGATGTCGGGTGGAATTGTGATCACCACTCGGCGTGTCGAGCCGGAGCGCAGCGAGGACAGCGCCGACGTCGTGTCACGACACGGGCGGGCCCGGCGGCGCCTGGCGGGCCTCGAGGATCGTCCGCTGAACTTCGATCCGGACCAGAAGCACGTCCATACAGTCGAGCACGGTTGGCACGTCGACGACATGACCGAGCCGCTGCCGCACGAGCCGTCGGGCCCGCCGGCGGAGGGCGGGAGCTGGGAGGTCGCCGGCGAGCTGATGCACGCCTATCAGGTCGCCGACCCCGCGATGGTGCGGGCGACCTACCGCCGCGACGAGGCCTTGTCCGGGCGCAACATGCTCCTCGCCATCCGGTTTCACGGGCTTGCGTTCCACGTGGGGGTGCGGGTGGGGGAGGTCTACGACGAGGAACGCGAGGTCGGAGGCCGGCAGGCACGTGTATTCGGCTGGGACTACGCGACCCTCGAGGGCCACTTCGAGCAGGGGCAGATCCACTATGAGATCTGGAAGTGGCTGGACACCGGAGACGTCGAGTTCCGGTTGCACGCCTTCTCCCGGGTCGCGGACAGCGGCCCCCTCGTGCCGCGCCTGGGCTACCGAATCGTCGGCCGCCGCCAGCAGATGGACTTCTACCGCCGAGCCTGCCGGCGCATGCGCACGCTGACCGAGGCCGAGCTGGAGCGCCGACGCAGTGCCGCTGGATGACCGCACAAGTGACTGGCGGACCTCGATGCATGGCTCATCTGTGTTGCATACGCGCTACTTTGGCGCTACTATGCCCGGATGTCGATTGCTTTCATGGGGGAGGCCACTCGAGTCCACGAGCTTGGCCACCTCAGCGACGAGGACCTAGCCCGGGCGACAGGGGCCGCTCCGAGTACCGCGCGGGCATGGCTTAACCATTCACGCTCCCCTTCGGGAGCGCGCGCGGAGCGCCTCGCCGAGCTATCGGCACTCGTCGAGCGCCTCGCTCGCGTCATCGAGCCCTCCTACATCCCGGTGTGGATGCGCAAACCCATCGAAGCGCTCGACGATGATAAGCCGCTCGACGTGATCGCCCGCGGCGACTACAAGCGGGTTGCCCGGCTTATCTCAGCGCTGGAGAGTCCGACAGCGAGCTGAAGCGTTGGCGCTTGACGTCGACGCCATCGTCGTGTCCGGGGCGTGGTGGCGCCACGTCCCTCACCGCGGACGCGTCTATCACCGGCCCGACCCGCCGGCTGATGGCCGGTGGCAGCACGGCGCCACCGTCGAGGGTTTCTACCTAGCCGACGACTCGGCAACGGCGTGGGCGGAGTGGTACCGGGCACTCGCCGAACTCGGCATCCCACCAATGCGCCAGATGCCCCGCAACCTCTGGCGCTTGGACGTACGCCTAGAAGTCGCAAACCTCTGCGATGCAAAGCACCTCGCCCGCGTGGGACTTGCGCTGCCTCCACCTGGCCGCCGCAGTTGGTCGCCATATCAAGACATCGGCGACCAGCTCTGGCAGGAGGGCTGGGCCGGCCTCCTCGCACCATCCGCGGCCCGGCCAACCCAGGGCGCCACCATCTGCATCTTCCGCACCACTGACGCGATTCCTGGTACGAAACCCGTACCCCCGCCGCGCGTGTACCGTCTACCTCCGGTCGTGCCCACCGGTCTACGGACGTAAGTACCGACATGGCACGTGGCCAACTGTCATGTCGACCCGCGCACCGCTGGAATCGCGGCCACAGCGCGGCAACCTCGCGCGTTGGCTCGGATATCGTCGAACTGCGGATTCACGTCCGTAACGAGGCACATGTTTCAGCAAGCGAGGTCGCCCAGCACGTCGTTGGCCGCGTCCGCCGAACCCGATCGCTTCGTTTGAGCCCACGTGCCGGTGGGTCGTATGAGTACGTACGTCTTAATATCGGTACGGAACTTGTGCAGAGTCTCCGTACCGAGCACGATAAGTGCGTACTTCTACAGACTCTCGAGTTTCGGGATTTTCGGGCCGGTGAGGGCCTGGTGATGATCGTCGGCGCGGGTGGCGTCGGCGGCGGTTTGGGCGGTTGAGCAGGGAGAAGCGGCGGCGACCCCGAACGGGTGGGCGATCAAGTCCATCGGGCC
>JBBSIW010000206.1:0-5013 GCA_038231895.1 Solirubrobacterales bacterium
CCAGGACTGCGAGGTCATGGACCAAGGTCGCGGTCTTCGTGCCGGGACCGACGACGTCCGCGACCCGCTGAAGGGCCTCGTTCAGTTCGGGATCCTTGGTCACCGCGACACGTTCGTGCTTGGTAGGCATGGAGTGACACGGAAGTGTAACACTGGATCAGCCGTGCTTGGCCCCGTGCTTCGTCTGACGCCATATATGGTGGGTGGTATCGTGCAGACGTGGAGAAGACGACCCTGTACCTGCCCGACGATCTTCGACAGGAGCTGCGAGCCGCCGCTAGGCAGAGTGGGCAATCGCAAGCCGAACTCATCCGGGGCGCCGTGCGCTCGTTTCTTGAGTCTCGGCCAGCGGCGCTCCCTCGTTCGGTGGGAGCTGTGTCCGACGGAGCCTTCGATGCTCGCAACGACGAGACGTATCTGGCCAAGGCCTGGGATCGGAAGTGGGACGAGCGAGAGCGTGAACGGCGAGAGCTCCCACCCGAGTGATCACACTCGACACTTCCTGCGTGCTCGCGCTGCTCAACGACCGTGACCCAAGCCACCATCGGTGCCGTGAGGTGCTCATCGGCGAGCGCGGACCGCTGGTGATTCCAGCGGGCATCATCTCCGAGCTGACCTACATGATCGAGGCGCGCTTCGGCAGGCATGGTCTGGACCCGTTCCTCGCCGATTGCGAGGCTGGTCACTACACCGTCGACTGCGGAGATGTCGATTTCCCTCGCATTCGCGAGCTCGTGGATCGCTATGCCGATCTGGGACTGGGCTTCGCAGACGCCGCTGTCGTCGCCTGCGCCGAACGTCGCGGAGGTCGGGTCATGACCCTCGATCGGCGGCACTTCGATGTCGTGGCCAAGGAGGGTCGGATCGCGATCCTTCCGGATCGGGGTTCTTAGGCTTCACGCCACCTGTGCCATCGCCCAGAGCCTTGTCCGAGGCGCGCCCTACGTACCGGCGCGCTGAACCACCTCTCGCGCCCAGGACACGGCCTCCGATGCCAGCGCAAGCATGTCCTTCCTCTCTGCGGCCAAGCTGGGCGCGCTGTCGTAGCGGTGAGCCAGTGCCCAAGGAGTCACCCGCGGCCTTATCGAGCAGGGTCTTGGCCTAGCTGCTGCGCCAAGAGTCGGTCGCCTCCTCGCGGATCGAGGGCCTCGTAATGGGCCAGCGGCGCCTTGCGATGGAGATCACGGGCACGAGCCGGCCGGCGTCTGACCGTGCGATCGGCACCCTTGAGCGCGCCGGCGTCCTTCGCACGCTCGGAAGCCGGCGGCGCAACCGCCAGTGGGAGGCTCGCGAGGTCTTCGACCTGCTCGACCGCTTCGAGCGCGAGGTGGCGTAGGTCCAGCAAGGCGCCAGTCAAGCCAGGCGTCACGGCAGGCTGCCCTTTGTGCACAACTCGCCCGGGAACACTTTGAGCACCTAAACTAACGATATGGACACGTGCTCGGCAGCGGAAGTCGCGCACAGGCTGGAAACCACCGTCCCGCGGGTGGTCCGGGCAGTCCAGCGCCTGAGCCTCGAGGCGCGGAAGGCAAACGGGCACTTGGCGCTGACGCCCACAATGGTCGAGCGCCTCCGCGCCGAGCTCGGGGTGACGCCAAGGGTGCCGGGCCTCGACGCCACCGAGGTCAAGGTGCTCGCGGCGCTGAGTCGCGCCCCCCTTGGCCTCGCTTCAGTACGGATCGTGGCGGACCACGCATCGGTCTCGCCCACGGCAGCCGCCAAGGCGCTGAGGAGACTTGAGGCCAAGCGGCTCAAGTACCGCAGAGAAGCGGTCATCGCCGGTGCCCGCGCGCGCCGAGTCGAGCTACTGCACGCGAACCGGCGTGCCGAGCGCTGGCTCGAAATCGCGCCGGCGCTGGCGCGGGTGCAACCTCCCCGCTACAGCAAGCACCGGCATGACCAGCGCGTGCCACGGTGGCTACGACACCTCTTCTGGAACACTGCCCCCGCGCAGCTGGAGGTGTCGCGCGGCGGCCCATACATCGCCCGACGCCTGTTGCGGACGATGGACCTCGACGGGCTGGCGTGGGGAGCCCGGAATCTGCGATCGAGCGATTGGGAGCAGGCTGCACGGGCGCGTGGCCTCGACCCGAGCGTGCGCGCGCTGGCCCACAATCTCGCGGGCAAGCGAGACGGCTGATGGCGGCGCCTCGCGACGTCGACCTGGTCAACGCTCTACCGGCGGAGACGATTCGGGCTTGGAAGCTGCTCGCCACGCTGCTTCCGAAGGAGCTGTACTTGGCGGGCGGGACTGCGGTGGCCGTCCGTCTGCACCATCGTGAAAGCCACGATCTCGACTTCTTCTACCATCACGACGCGGTCGACCTCGACACGCTCGCGAGAGGACTCGGCGAGGTCAGACGGTTCGCGGTCACCTCTCGGGGTAAGGGAACGCTCGCGGGGCTGTTCGGCGACACGAAGCTCGAGTTCTTCCACGCCGACGAGCTGCGCCCTCAGCAGCTCCTACAAGAGCCCGAGGCGGTCGCCGGGCTCCCCGTGGCCGGCCTGAAGGACCTCATGGCGATGAAGCTGAAGGTCATCGGCGATCGGGGCGAGCTGCGCGACTACTACGACGTGAAGCTCATCGAAGAGCAAGGCCAGCTCAGCGTCGAAGATGGCCTGGCTCTCTTCCTCGACCGCTACGGCGTCCGACCCGAGGACGAGCAGCTCCAGCACCTCGTGCGCGCACTGGGCTACCTCGAGGACGCCGACGAGGACGAGGCGCTGCCGATCGGCAAGGCCGAGCTGGAGGCCTGGTGGCAACAGCGCCAGGCCCGGCTTGTGCGCCACCTCAGCCGCCACTCGCTCCGATAGGGAACGTGACAGGTCAAGCCAGTCTGGACCACTTGGTCATATTGAGCTTTACCATGCGGTCATAGCAGCTATGACCAGGTGGTGGCCTGAGGAGCATGACCGGCGGCGAGCTCAACCCGTTCGTCTACGACGATCCACTCCCGCCGGACCAGCTCGTGGATCGCGAACCCGAGACCGCACAGCTGCTGGGGCTCGCGGAAGGTGGACACAACACCCGCCTTCAAGCGCCCAGGCGCTACGGGAAGACGACACTGCTCGGAAAGGTGCGCAGCAGGGCGGATCTCGAGACATTCGATCGCGCGATAGCGGCGATCGATCGTGAGACCAGCGAAGCATTCGAGAGGCTCTACCGGAGGCTGCCCTTCGGTGCGAGCCAGCGCATGGCTTGCCCGGTGACGTCGGCGATCAGGTCGTAGTCATCGTCGTAGTGCAGCAGGGTGACATCGGCGGCCTCGGCGGCGGCCGCGACGAGGAGGTCGAGGTGCTTGACCGCGCGCTGAAGCGCGCCGCCACGGGCGCTCAGCTGCTCATAGACCCAGAGGGCCCGCTCCCATTGCGCTTCGCTGATCGGACAGTCGGGCAGCGCCCCAAGCTCCTCGCGGATCTCGACGAACTCGGTCGGGTTCCGGGCACTGCGCAAGAGCTCCAAGCGGACCATGTCGCAGATCGCGAGCTCACCCTCGATCAGTGCCGCGTCGAACGCGCCGCGCAGCTCGGGATAGGCCCGCCGGCGGGACCACGACCACGCGGTCGTGTCAGCAAGCTCGGTCAAGTTGTCGAGTTCGCGCGATGTCTCATGCCATCGACGGCATCGGGGGTCAGGTCCTCGAAGTCGCGCTGCGCGAGCTTGGCGCGGTGGGCTCGGGCCACGACCTCGCGAAGCGCCCCGTGGACCGTGTCCGTCGTGCGACGCGTGCCTAGCTCCACCGCTGCCTGGTCCACGAGCTCCATGTCGAGGTTGATGTTTGTGCGCCTAACCATAAGATGCCTCTACACCCTAATCCGGATCTCTCATACACCTCGTCGGACGTATGGGCGCGGCCTCACAGCTGGGCAGCGAGGGCTTCCTGTTCGCGGGACGATCAGGCGAGAACATCGCCTTCGGCCCACCCGATGCCTCAGCGGAAGAGGTCGCCGCCGCCGCGCGCGCCGTCGGCGCCGAGGAAGTTCATCGCTCAGCTCGAGGCGCAGGCGGCCGCGTAGGGGGAGAACGGCGCGTTACCAATTTCGCGTATCCGCCTATCGGACAAACGAGCCGCTCGACGGTCCGATCGCCGGTCCGCCGCAGGAACGCCCCAACCTGGCTGACCGGACAAGCGCCACAGCCCACGCGCCACGAATCTGCGCGATTCCAGGCCGGCGAGCTGCTCGCGAGCCGCCGTGATGTCCTCAGAGGCCGAGGATTAGTGCGAGTGCCTCGTCGACGGCTCGCAGCTCGGTCGCCTCGAGGCTGGGCACCCGTCGAAGTGGGTGCGACAAGCGTGGTGCTGAGTTCGAGGAACTCGTCCGCCTGCACGATCACCGCGTAGCGGGCCCCGTGCAGATCATGCTACGTAGCCACATCCTCGAGCAGCTCACGGCCTGGCAAGCATATCTTTGCCACCCGTAAATATGCGAATCTAACCCGTGTTCATATGTTATTGTGCCCGCCATGCCGACCAAGCGCACGACTGTCCTGCTCGACACCGATCTGATGGCCAGCGCGGCTGCCACTCTGGGCACCGAGCGGGCTACCGACACCGTGCGGGCATCGCTCGAGCAGACGGTACGTCAGGCGCACGTGCGCAGGCTCTTGGCCTGGGAGCTTCCCGAGACGGCAGACGAGGAACTCGCCGAACAGCGCGCTCCGCGTCGGGTTCGAGAGCTGAGCTGGCTTACCTAGCGGACACGAGCGCTTGGATCAAGAGTCGCCAGCGCAACACGCCGGCTTGGCTGCGTCAGCGCTTCGACGAGCTCTTGCTCACCGAGCAGATCGTGATGTGCGACGTGGTCAAGCTCGAGCTGCTCCATCACGAGGACACGCCCACGCGGTTCGATGCTCGGCGCGCAGACCTCGACGCCCTCGCCCACGCGCCGGTCGGCGAACGGGCGTGCGCGAGAGCGCTCGAGGTCCAAGCGGACCTTGCGCGCCGCGGAGGCGCCCGGCACCGTGGCGCCAAGCTGCCCGCCTACCTCATCGCTGCCGCGGCCGAGCTGGCG
>JBBSIW010000207.1:0-5007 GCA_038231895.1 Solirubrobacterales bacterium
AGAAGCTCCTGGCTGCTCATCCGGCTCGGCTCCGAGCGGGCCCGCCTGGGGAGCCTCGGCGGCGGCGCCGTCCTGCGACTGCGATGGCTCTTCGGATCCGTCCATAAAGCGGATCGTATGACCACCGGCACCTCCACGCGTCGCGAGGAGCCCTCTACGCCCCCTCGGCAGCCGCTGGCCCGTCGTCGGACACGCCCGCCAGCACCGCGTAGAGCTCGCTCATGACTGCGCTGTCCGCGTCGCCGCGGCCACCGGCGAGCAGCGCGTTCATCATCTCCGCGGCTTGGGCGGTGGCCGGCAACGACACGTTCTCCTCGCGCGCGGTCTGCAAGGCGATCGCCAGATCCTTGCGGTGCAGTGAGACCCGGAAGCCGGGCTCGAAGTCGCCGGCGAGCATGCGCGCCCCGTGCACCCATGATCGACAGCTCGCCCGCCTGCGCCCCCGGCCTGCCCGACCGGACCCCGGCGCGTCGATCGCATCCACGCCCTGGTGCTCGAGGCGCTCATGCAGCCCGCGCGAGGTGGCCGACGCCCTCGCACGCTACCTCCGCGACCTCGTCTGGGCTGAGCACGACGGGTCAGCCGCGACGATACTCGGCGACAGCGGTTGATCGCGCCCCGCCGCTCTGGTCCAATAGGCGACAAACGCAAGCCAAGGAGGATTCTCATGTCAGTGATCATGTCCTTGCGCGCCAAGGGTGACCCGGGGCAGCTCGAGGAGCGCGCCGCGGCCAATCCCGACGGCATGCGTGCTCTCGCCGACCGGGCCAAGCAGCACGGACGCGATTCGCCCACCGCTTCTACGGCAGCGATGACGGGCAGATCATGTGCTCGACGAATGGCCCGACCCCGAGAGCTTCAACGCCTTCTTCGAGGAGGCGCGGAGTGAGATTGAGCCGATGATGCGCGAGGTCGGCGCGACCTCTGAGCCAGAGGTCACGTTCTGGCGCAAGCTCAAGACCCACGACGAGGTGGGCTGGGGCGCCTAACCCGGCTGATGCTCCTCGACGCCAACCTCCTACTTACGCCGTTCACGAGCGAAGCGCGCAGCATCGCGCCGCGGCGACGTGGCTGACAGAGCAGCCCCCGAGCACGGCTTGACCCTGATTCCACCGACACCGACTTTGCCGGCCTTCCCCGAGGTCGCGTGGAGGAATCCGCTGGCCTGATGCTCGGGTGGTCCGCAGTCGCGTCGTGGCCTCATCGGAGGCGACGCGACGCGCAAGGAGCCAATCCACCGGCGCTCGCACAGCCGCAGCGTACCCCGCGATCCGCAGGGCAACGTCGCTTGACCGCCGTGGGATACATTCCCGCCGTGAGCGCACTGCGCCTGACGAGCGCGGCCGCGGTCGCCGCCGCCCTGCTCGCCGGATGCGGGAGCTCGGAGAGCGGCACCGCGAGCCTGGGCAAGGAGTCCACGGCCGGGACGTGGAGAACGTGGGTGCTGAGCTCCCCCGCGCAGGTGCCCGTCCCGCCTCCGCCGGCTCCGGGGTCGGCGGCCGCCCAGCGCGGCAGGGCCGGGGCGAGGCCCCGCGGCCAGAGCGCCGAGCCCGTCGTCCAGCCCTGGATCTCGCGGGCGATGACGCTCGTCTCCCAGCGGGAGAAGAACCCGCCGCGAGCCTCGCGCGCCTACGCGCTCGTCAGCGTCGCCATGTACGACGCCGCTGTCGCCGCCGCCTACTGGAAGGATCGCTACAAGCGGACGGCTTCCGGCGCGAAGTCGGGCCCGTCGTATCCGTCGCAGGCGGCCGCCGTCGCCGGCGCGGGCTCGCGCCTCGTCGCCTACGCCTTCCCCGAGACCACCAAGGCCGGACTCGACGCCGCCGCCGACGACGCTGCGCGTTCGGGCGTGCTCGCGGGCGAGAGCTCACCGACGGATGCGAGTGCCGGGCTGGCGCTGGGTCGCGCCGTCGCCGACCGGGTGATCGCCAAAGCCAAGACCGACGGCTCCACCCGCGTCTGGAACGGCAAGCGCCCTCCCCACCGGCCGATGTACTGGGACCCGCCACCCGGCTCGATCGCCCGGCCGGTGGAGCCGTTGGCGGGGACCTGGCGGACCTGGGTCATCCGCAGCGGCAGCCAGTTCCGCGCACCGCCGCCTCCGGCCTACGGGTCGCCGCGGTTCGTCAAGGAGGCGCGTGACCTCGTGCGGCTCAAGGCAAGCCTGACGGCGAAGCAGAAGCAGATCGCGTCGTTCTGGGCCGGCGGGCAGGGCACGCCGCTGCCGCCGGGGATCTGGAACCAGGTGATGCTCTCCTACGTTGGCGGCAAGCACCTCAGCGTGCCGAGCCAGACGCGGGTGTTCGCGCTGCTCAACGTGGCGATGGCCGACGCCGGTATCGGATCGTGGGACACCAAGTACGCGTACTGGAGCCCGCGGCCGGAGAACGCGATTCGCGATCTGGGGATCGATCGCACGTGGAGGCCCTACCTCGCCACCCCGTTCTTCCCCTCCTACGTCTCGGGGCACTCCACCTACTCCTCGGCCGCGGGCGAGATCCTCGCCCACCTGTTCCCGGAAGATGCCAAGCTCTGGCGCGCAAAGGCGAGGGAGGCGGGCATCTCCAGGCTCTACGGCGGAATCCACTACTCCAGCGACAACGTGCAGGGCATTCGGATCGGCGTGGCGGTCGGCCGGATGGTCGTCGACCACGCAAAGCACGACGGGGCTGAGAAGTGAGGCGCGCCGCGATCTGCTGCGTCGCGGCCCTCTTCACCTTTTCGGGCTGCGGTGGCGCAAAGCAGGACAAGAAGGACCCGTTCGCCGCCATTCCAAAGCGCACGACGACGGCGCCGGCCAACGAGGCGTCCCCCCGCTGGGAGCAGATCGCCGAGCTGCGGGGCTCCGGCGCCGCGACCAAGATGGTCCAGGTCTCCAGCGGCGCGCTGCGCTGGCGCACCCGGGCGCACTGCGGGTCGGGCCGGCTGACGGTCACGGTGACGCCGGCGCCGCGCAGCGGTCCGGCGAGCGCCGCGGAGCCCTGCTCGGGGGGCAAGGACATCATCTGGTCCGGCACCGGGAGTCAGCGCCTGGCGGTGCAGGCATCCGGAAGCTGGCGCCTGACCGTCGAGCAGGAGGTCACGACGCCGCTGCACGAAGCGCCGCTGCCGGCGATGCGCTCCTCAGGCGCGCAGGTGCTTGGCCGTGGAGGCTTCTACAGCATCGAGCGCAAGGGCCAGGGGAGCGCCGTGCTCTACCGGCTATCCGACGGCAGGCTCGCCCTGCGCCTGAATCGCTTCGCGACCGACCCGAACACCGATCTGTTTGTGTGGCTCAGCGAGGCCCCCAGGCCCAAGACCACCGCGCAGGCGTTCAAGTCGAAGCACACGGTGCTCAGCGCACTGAAGTCCACTCTCGGCGATCAGAACTACGTGCTTCCCCGAGGCCTGGACGCGAGCACGATCCGCTCGGTCGTGGTGTGGTGCAACCCGGTGCAGATCGCCTACGCAGCGGCTTCGCTGCGCCCCTGAGCCGCCGCCTTGGATAGCGGGCGCCATGGCCGATCTCCACCTCACCCCCGGCTGCGCCTCGACCGCCAAACCGCCGCCAGGCCGGCGAGCCACCCGCGCCCAGCGCCACGGCCAGCCATGGCAGCCACCGCCCGCCAGGCGAAGGCGCGGGCCTGCCGGAGCCCGGTTGGCTGATGCCCAGAGCCCTCCCCGCCTGCACCAGCCCGGCGCCGTACTGCGAGTCGGGCTCGCCGGCCCGAGATCCTGCGCGCTGGAGAGCAGCGCCGAGCGGACGGCGGGGGGCGCGGCGGCCCGGCCCGACGCCACGAGCAGCGCGGCCACGCCGGAGACCTCGGCGGCGGCAGCCGACGTCGAGACCATGAAGCAGAAGCAGAAGCAGAAACAGAAGCTGGCGGGTCCTCCCTTCAGGGTCTGCGCCACCACGCCGTCTCCAGGGCCATAGCCCCACGCGTCGATCCGCTCCCCCCCACCCGGAGCCACGAGCGCGAGCGCCTTGCCGTAGTTGGAGTACTGGGCCCGCATCCGGTCCTGGTAGACGGCGCCGATGGCTATCACGTTCGGGTAGGTCGCGGGGAAGCCGACCGCGGGTCGTTCGTCGTCGTTCCCGGCCGAGGCCACGATCGTCACGCCCTTCGACGAGGCGTAGTCGACGGCGGCCTTCAGGACCCGCGAGCCCGACGGCCCGGCGATGCTGAGGTTGGCGACGTCGGCGCCGTGGTCGGCCGCGAAGCGCAGCCCCATCGCGATCGCCTTCGCCGATCCGCTGAGATCCGGCTCGAGTACGCGGATCGGCATGATGGCGGCCTTGGGCGCCACTCCCGCCGCGCCGACGCCGTTGTCCGTGGTCCGGGCGATGATCCCGGCGATCGCGGTGCCGTGAGTTCGCCGCTCGCGCGACGGCACGTCGTTTGGATGGGCGTCGCCGTCGACGAAGTCCCAGCCGGGCACGAAGCGGGTGCGGCCGCCGGTAGCTGCCGCGGTCCTCGTAGGCCACCCCGGTGTCGAGCACCGCGACAGCGCCCTCGCCCCGGGAAGCGGCCCATGCCGCCGGGATCGGCATGGCGTGCAGGTTCCACTGGTACCTGAACAGGGGATCGTTGGGCGCCTTGACCGCTGCGGAGGCCGTCGCAGCGGCGACGCGATGAGCAGCAGCGTCGCGCAGCCGAGCCGGAGGGATGTGAGCGACGCCCGCATGGGTGGCAAGTATCGGATACACCGGAGGCACGCCCGGTCCACGGACGCCGGGCGTACAGTGGCGGAAGTGTCGTCACCGCTCCTGACCGGGCTGCTCTCCCCGCTGCGCCTGCCCGCACGAGCGTTGGGAGTGGTGGAGATGGCGGTGGACGCGCTGGCAGACGTAAGCCTCATCCGCTCCGAGGTCGTGCGCTACGCCAGCAGAGCGAGTCGCTCGACGAGCTGCTGCCGGCCTTGAACGCTCTGAAGCAGGACCTCGGAGGACGCCTGGACAGCCTCCACGAGATCGTCAACGGACTCGAGGGCATCGAATCCGACCTGATACGACGGTGCCCGGAGTTC
>JBBSIW010000208.1:0-5004 GCA_038231895.1 Solirubrobacterales bacterium
CGCCGCGCCGGTCAGGTGCCCCCAGGTGCCTTCTGCGAGCACGGTCGCCTGGGCCACGAGATCAGAGCCGGGCTCGAAGTTCGAGAGCTCCTGGCCGGCCCTGTCCCGGCCCTTGTCGCCTGACCCCACGCCGCGGACGACACCGTCGGCCACCAGGAGCGTGGACGCCGCCGTCTCGGTGAGGATGTAGGCGCCGGCCTCCTCGGCCTTCTCGGCCAGCCAGCGAGACAGCTCGGCCACCGACACAACGTAGTTGCCGTGATTGCGAAACGGTGGCGGCGTCGGCTTGAGCGGCAGGGCCGCGCCCGACGAGAGCATCCAGTACACGGCGTCCTTCTCGACGCGCCCGTGGGTCGGCCAGTCATCGGGCCCGAGATCCGGGAAGAGCTCCTGCAGCGGGCCGGGCCGCATGACGCCGCCGGAGAGATTGTGGGCGCCGCAGGCCTTGCCCTTCTCGATCACCGCGACGGGCACCTCCCCCAGCCGCTCGCTCAGGGCCTCATCGTCGCCGAGCAGCTGGAGCAGGCGATTCGCGCAGGCCAGGCCCGCCGGCCCGCCACCGACGATCGCCACCCCGACCTCGATGCGCTCGTCCTCGACGTCCGAAGGAGCGACAATGAACTCGCCGACCGGGTCCACCGGCGGTGGGAAGGCGCTCGGCGCCACCTTCCGAGCACTCCGCGCGCTCGACAAGGACTA
Source organism: Solirubrobacterales bacterium (assembly GCA_038231895.1). GTDB lineage: Bacteria > Actinomycetota > Thermoleophilia > Solirubrobacterales > Solirubrobacteraceae > JALYZC01. Next base: position 700 of record JBBSIW010000208.1, read on the forward strand.
CCCGCCCTTCTTGGCCTTCACGGCCTCCGCGAGCTTCGGCAGGATCTTGTTGAGGTCGCCGACGACGCCGAGGTCTGAGAACTCGAAGATCGGGGCGTTCGCGTCCTTGTTGATCGCCACGATGTTCTCCGAGCTCTGCATGCCGACCTTGTGCTGAATGGCGCCGGAGATCCCCGCCGCCAGGTAGAGCTTGGGCGCGACGGTCTTACCGGTCTGGCCGATCTGGGCGGCGTAGGGGTACCAGCCCGCGTCGACGACCGCCCGGGTGGCCGCGACCGCACCGCCCATCGCCTTGGCCAGCTCCTCGCACAGGTCGAAGCCCTCCGCCTTGCCGAGGCCGCGACCGCCTGCCACGAGGATGTCGGCGCCCTCGATGTCGACATCCTCGCCGCGCTGCTCGCCGCGCTTGACCATCGTCGCCTGCTGAGACCACGGCGAGTACTGGACATCGACGTCCTCCACCGTGGCCGAGGCCCCGTCGCTCGAACGCGCCTCGAAGGCGTTGAGGCGCCCGATGATGACGCCGACCTCGCTGCGGTAGCGCGACTCGGAGATCTTGGAGTCCTGGAGGATGGGCCGCGAGGCGACCAGCTTTGAGTCCTCCACCTTGACCTCTGTGACCTCCATGGTCACGCCGGCGCCGAGGCGGGCAGCCAGGCCCGCACCGATCTCAAACCCGAGCAGACCACCCCCGAACAGGGCGTAGCCGTGGCCGTGCTCGCCGATGACCTGTGCCATCGCGTCGACGACCGGAGGGGCGAGCCCCTCCGCTCCCCGGGCTCGGTAGACGGTGCCCGCGCCGTAGGCGCCCATCGACGCGCACAGCTCGTCGGTGAGGTCGTCGCCCCCGACGACGAGGGCGTCGCAGCGGCCTCCGAGCTCGGAGGCCAAGCGGGCGCCCTCGGAAACCGCGCCGAGGGAGTTCTTGTTGAGCTCGCCCTCGTAGTGCAGGACGTAGACGAGGATGTCGCTCATGCCAGCAGCTTCCTTTCGTCGAGCCAGGCAACGATCTGCTCGACCGTCGCGGCGGTGTCATCGTCCTCGATGATCCGGCCCGGCGCCTTCTCGGGGGGGTCGTGAAAGCTGCCGCACTGGACGCGCGAGCCTTCGGTGCCCACCATGCTCTCGTCGATGCCCGCATCGGCGGCCGTCAGCGTGTCGAGCTGCTTCTTCTTCGCCCCCATGATCGCCTTGAGCGAGGGGTAGCGAGGCTCGTTGATGGCGTCGCCCACCGAGATGACGGCAGGCAGCGCGATCTCGACGGTGTCATAGCCGTACTCGGCCTGGCGCTCGCAGCGCAGCTTGCCCTCCTGCACGTCCATCTGGATCACCTGGGTCAACGAGGGCATGCGAAGGTGGTCCGCCACCACGGCGCCGATCGTGTAGCACTCACCGTCATCGGATTGCTGACCAAGGAGCACGAGATCGGGCGATTCCCCCTCGAGGGTCTTGGCCAAAGCATAGCCAGTGGCCGCGACGTCGGAGCCCGCGAGGGCCTCGTCATTGACGTGCACCGATCTGTCGGCGCCGAGCGACACTGCCTTGTGGAGCGCGCGCACGGCGCTGTCGGGCCCCATGGTCACCGCGACCACCTCTTCGACCTCGACGACCCCGCCCTCCTTGACCTGCATGGCCGCCTCGATGGCGTGCGTGTCGAACGGGTTGAGGTTCTTCTCACCCGAGCGGTCCATACGCCCCGTCGAAGCATCGATGCGCTTCTCGACGGCAGCATCCGGGACCTCTTTGACCAGGACGCAGATCTTCACTGCAAGCCTCCTTCGGCAGATGCCGCTACCTGCGGGCCGAGTCGCCGGCGCAGGCAGCAGAGGACGTTCTCAGCAAACGGACGTCCGCATCATATCGCGTTGACTGACCAGTCAATCGCCCTGCGAGCCCGTGGCCTTGGAGATGAAGTCGATGATCTCCTGGGTCGAGGCTCCCGGCGTGAAGATCTCATCGACGCCGAGCTGCTTGAGCTCCTCGATGTCGTCGGCGGGGATCGTCCCTCCGAGCACCAGGACCACGTCCCCGGCGTCCTCTTCGGCGAGGAGCTCGATGATCCGCGGCACGAGCGTCATGTGTGCCCCGGAGAGGATCGACAGCCCGATCGCGTCGGCGTCTTCCTGGATCACGGTGGCGACGATCTGCTCGGGGGTCTGATGCAGGCCCGTGTAGATGACCTCCATGCCCGCGTCGCGCAGGGCGCGGGCGATGATCTTGGCCCCGCGGTCGTGGCCGTCGAGGCCGGGTTTGGCCACGACCACGCGAATTCTCTTGTTGGCGGTGGCGCTCATCGTCGGGGACGGGTGCGGAGTCTACGGGGCAGGCGTCGCGGCATGCGTTGCGCCGGGACCACTGGACGTGGCGCGCGATGAACGGCGTGGCGTGTGCGCTCGTCGCGCTGCTCGCGGGCGGAGGGGTGGGCCCAAGGCATCTCGAGACCACGATCCAGGACGACGCCAGCCTGCTCTACCGGCCGCCGGCCGCCGTCGCGCGGTCGATCGCTCAGATCGCGACGCTCGGGGCCGATCGAGTGCGCCTTACGGCCGGCTGGTCAGCCCTGACACTGGGGACCCGCGATGCCACCAAGCCTGGGGCGCCGTTCGACGCCGGCGACTCGCGCACCTATCCGCGCGACGGGTTCGCGCGTCTGGACACAGCGGTCCGGGCCGCCCGAGCGGCCGGCTTGCAGATCCAGATCGACGTGGCCTTCTGGGCGCCGCGGTGGGCCGTGGCCGCGCCGAGCCCGCAGATCGATCGCCAGCGCATCGGCCCGAACCCGCACGAGTTCGCCAGCTTCGCCGCAGCGGTGGCAGGGCGCTACGACGGTCACTTCGAGGACCCCGAGCACCCCGGGCACGCGCTTCCGGCCGTTCGCCTCTACACGACCTGGAACGAGCCCAACAACCCGGACTTCCTCGCACCCCAGTGGACCCGCGACGAGGCCGGGGGCTGGCGACCCGAGTCCCCGCACGTCTACCGGGCAATGCACAACGCTGCCTACGAAGCGATCAAGCGCGCGGACCCGGCCAACCTCGTGCTTCTCGGCGGCACGGCCCCGACCGGCTCGGACGAGGGTGGCCGCGGCGGGATCCGTCCGCTGCGGTTCTTGCGCACCCTCGCGTGCGTCGACGACCAGCTGGCCCCGCTCAAAGTGCCCGAGTGCCGCGACTTTGCGCCGCTGCGCGCGGACGGCTACGCCCACCACCCCTACTCGCCGCTGACCGCACCCGATGCTTCGGACCCGCACGCCGACGACGTGCGCATCGCCGACGGCGCCCGGCTCACGACGCTCCTGCGCGAGCTGCGATCGCGCGGCCGGCTCGCACAGGACCTCGAGGTCTATGACACCGAGTACGGATACGAGAGCCGCCCGCCCGATCCCTACGCCCGCTTCAGTCCCGGCGAGCAGGCGCGCTTTCACGGACAGGCCAGCTTCCTGGCGTGGGCCACGCCCGGCACGCGGATGTTCGCCCAGTTCCTGCTGCGCGACCTCGAGCCAGGCGGCTCTGGGGGAGCACCGGGGACTCGGCAATCCTGGAGTGAGCTGCAGAGCGGACTCCTGTTCGCCGACGGGCGCCCCAAGCCGGCCGCCACGGCGTTCAAGCTCCCGTTCCACGCGCAGACCGCAGACGTCGGCGGCCGCCGCGTGGTGCTCCTGTTCGGTCAGGTTCGCGGCGCAGGCCGCTGGCAGACGGTTCGCGTGGAGCGCCGAGACGCCCGCAGCGGGGCGTGGGTACCCGTACGCACGGCGGGAGCGACATGCGGCGAGAACCGAGCCGACTTCCTCACCGACGACGCCGGGACCTTCCTGCGCACGGCCGCCTTCCAGGGCGCGGGCAGCTACCGCCTGACCTGGCTGCACCCCGAGGGCGGCGAGGTCAGCGGCATCGAGGCCCCCGTCGGCGATCGCCCGAGTCCGCTGCCCGCACTGCCCGCGCAACCTCCACGGTGACCCGCTCTCGCTCTCAGAAGACCGGGGACTCGGTGTAGGTGCCGAACACCTCCTGCAGCGCCTGCACGATCTCCCCTTCGGTGGCGTGCGCGCGGGTCGCGTCGAGCAGGGCCGGCATCAGGTTCTCGTCGTCGTGCGCAGCCGCGGCCCTGAGCACAGCCAGTGCAGCCTCGACGTGCTCGCCCTTGCGACGCGCCTTGCTCGCCTGCAGGCGCCCCACCTGCTTGCCCTCGAGCGCGGGGTCGATGCGCAGGATCTCCAGCGGCTGCTCTTCGCCCTCGGTGTGGGCGTTGACTCCCACGACGAGGCGCTCGCCGGAATCGACCTCCTGCTGGTAGGTGAAGGCAGCA
>JBBSIW010000209.1:0-4982 GCA_038231895.1 Solirubrobacterales bacterium
GGCCCTTGCCCGCACAGCGGGCCCTCGATCGCGGACTCGAGCGCGCCGTAGCTGCGGGAGCCGACAGCCTCGTGGCGGTCACCGAGCCGATCGCCGCTGATCTGCGCACGCGCTTCGAGCGCGAGGTGGCCACGATCACCAACGGGTTCGACCCGGAGGAGCACGACGACGACACGGACGCCGTCGCACTGGGCGCGGCCGCTCCCGCGTCCGACCGCCACGCGCTCCTGCACGCGGGTCGCATGGCCTACGCCGGCCGTTCGCCGGCACCGCTGCTCGCCGCGCTGGAGCGCGCGCCCGAGCTGCGCGCGCGCCTCGAGGTGCTGTTCGCCGGGCCGCTGTCTGCGCAGGAGCGCGCGCTCATCGCCCGCCCGGAGCTCGACGGAGCCGCCCGTGCCGTGGGCTCGCTCGATCGCGAGCGGACGCTCGCCCTTGAGTCGCGCAGCGACAGCCTGCTGGTGCTCACCAGCGGGCACCGCCGCGGAGAGGCGACGCAGAAGGTGTTCGAGTACCTGGCGGCCGGCAAGCCGATCCTCGTGCTCGGGCAGGGCACCGAAGCGGCGCGGATCGTGACCGACGCAGGGGGCGGGATCGTGGCGCCGGCTGATGACCCCGACGCCATTGGGGCGGCGCTGCGCCGGCTGGTGGACGGGGAGGCCACGGCGGCATCGATGGACGGCGTTCGGCGTTACTCCTATGCACAGCTGGCGCGGGAGATGGCCGAGCAGGTGGAGCGGGCGATCGCGGCGAGGGGACTGGGCGCGAGCGCCGGTGCCTCGACAGGTAGGGTGGGTCGACGTCTCTCGAGAGAAGGGTCAACACGCTGATGGCGGACATCGATCAACTTAAAGCGGCCGTAGACCGCAAGGCCCCGGGAGCCGTCTGTCCCGCCTGCGGGCAGAGCAGCTGGGTGGTCCCCGACCGCCCGGCGATCCTCCAAGCCGGTGCGGACGACGGCGACGCGCTCGACCTCGGCGAAGGCATGGAGGTCGTGCCCGTCGTCTGTGAGCGCTGTGGCTACATTCGCCTGCACGCGGCGGTCGTGCTCGAGGAGTAGGGGGCTACGCCCGGGTGCAACGGCGCAGCGCTCGGCGGGCCAGCGTCCAATAGGTGCGCAGCGCCCAGCGCAGGGGGGCGAGCGTGGCGGTGCGCCCGAGGTAGACGGAGTCCAGGTCGGCGGTGAGCCAGCGGGCGAGCTCGCCGGCGCTGACCTGGCGCTGGGCCTGGATCGCGCGCCGCTCACCCAGGAGGCGCGGAAGGGCAATCGCCGTCTCCCCGGCCGCCGCGAGCTTCGGCCTCAGCCAGCCGCTGAGCGTGGCGATCGACAGGAGGGCGAGCTCGGTGGCCACCAGAGCCGGCGCCACCACGGCGAGCAGGGGAGTGGGGTAGGTGCGAATCACCGTCGCCCAGCGGTTGGCCTCCAGCCGCCGCCACTTCGCCGGCCCTTTGGCGAAGGCATAGCTGTGGTCGACCCGCGCCGCCGGCTCGAGCCCAAGACGTCCGCCGGCCAGGCGCAGCCGCAGCGACAGGTCCACGTCCTCGCAGTACATGAAGAAGTCGGGATGAAACCCGCCGAGCCCCCGCCAGGTCTCCCGCGGGATGGCGAGGCACGTGCCCGAGAGGAACGGCACCTCGAGCGGCGCCGCGGGCGCCGAGGCCACGGGCGAGCCGGCTGCGCCCGACCATGCGATCCCCGTGAAGTGGATGACCCCCCCCATCGTGTTGACCAGGCGCCCATCGTCCATGGTGACGAGCCCCATCCAAGCGGCCCAGCCGTGGTCGTCTCGCGCCGGTCGTCGGATCGCCTCCACGAACCCGGGCGCCGGCTGTGCGTCCGGGTTTAGAAACAGGAGCAGATCGCGCGTGGATGCGGCGGCGCCCGCGTTGGCGCCGGCCGCGAACCCCAGGTTCTCCGCGTGCGCGATGACGCGGGCGTTCGGCGCCGCGTCGCGAGCCGCCGCGAGCGTGGCGTCCGAGGAGGCGTTGTCGACGATCACCAGCTCATCGCCATCTGCGAGCTGATCCACGAGTGCGGGCAGGCAGCGCCGAACCGCGCTGGCGCTGTTGTAGGTGACCACGACAACCGAGAGCCGGGTGGCCGGCGCGCCGCTCACGGTCGTTCGCGGCGGCGGCAGACCATGATCTCCGTGCTCGGACCCTCTTGCAGCGTTGCGGCCAGGACGACCTCCAACGGGTAGACGGCGGCGCCCACGGCGGTGCCCAGCACCTCGCTGCGCAGTGCGGCGGTCCGCAGAGCGGCCCACAGCGCGCGCACGAGGCGGCTGCGCGAGTCCACCGGGGCGTTGAGCAGGACCAGCATGGGGCGTCGCAGCACCACGTCGAGGCCGGCCTCGTCCACCGCAGAGGCGATCTCGGGCAGCGAGCGGATCGCTTGATGGGGCGCGCGCCAGGGCTCGCCGTGCACGAAGAGGTCGCTGAACACGAGGACGCCGCCGGGGCGCAGCAGGCGCCGGGCGTTGGCAAGCGCGCGGCGGAACCGTTCGTCGTCGACGATGTGGAAGAGCACGTCCATGGCGGAGATCGCATCGAAGCTCTCCTCTTCCCATGGCACCGTCTCCTCGCCGGCGTCGAAGCGGGCGACCTCGACGCCCGGGTGGCGCCGGGCGAGCCCGCTCACCGCCACGTCGGTGATGTCCGAGCCCGCGATCGAGCCCGCACCCAGCTCGCGCCAGCGCTCGAGGTAGAACCCGGTGCCCGAGCCGAGGTCGAGCACACGGGCGCCGGAGGCGACGAACCGGCGCATGGTGCGCAGGAACACACGCCGGCGCGCGCGGTATCCCCAGCGGTTGAATCCCTCGCCGAGGCCGATGTAGCCGACCCCGCCGAGGCTGTACTCGGCACCCAGCCGCTGCTCCCAGTACGCGCGGGGATTGGCAACGGGGGGCGCTGCTGGTGGCCTGTCCATGGTGCGTGCCTCGCGTCCCCGCGGTGGCGGGGGCGCCATGATACGCGCCCGTGGCCAGGCTCAACATTCTCGTTCTTCCCACTTGGTACGCGACGCCCGCACATCCGATCGCGGGGGTCTTCGTGCGCGACCAGGCCCTGGCCGTGGCGCGCCGGCAGCGCGTCGTGGTCTTGTACAACGAGGGCTCGGCATGGAGCGTGAGGCGGCTGTTCTCCGTCCACGACGGCGAGGAGAGCGGCTTGCGGACGGTACGCCTGCGCCATCGCCCCAGCGCCCTGCCGCGCGCCTCGACGGTGCTGTCGGTCGCCGGGCTGGCGGCGACGATGGATCGCCTGCGCCGCGACGGGTTCGTGCCTGACGTGCTGCATGCGCATACCCTCGGTGCCGCGGCAGCAGCCCTCGCGCTCGGCCGGGCACGCAGGATTCCGGTCGTGGTGTCAGAGCACTGGTCCGCCTTCATGCTCGGCACGCTGTCGGACTGGGAGCGCCGGTTGGCCCGTTTCGTGTTCGAGCGCGTCGACCTCGTCTGCCCTGTGAGCGAGCGGCTGGGCGAGGCGGTGACCGACTACGCCCCCCGCGCCCGCCTACGTGTGATCGGAAACCCGGTCGACACGAGCTTGTTCGGGACCGAGCGCCATCGGCGCCCGCCCGCCACCGGCCCGGTCCGGTTGCTGGCCGTCGGGCAGCTGGCGGAGAAGAAGGGCCTGGCGCGCCTGCTCGACGCGCTGGGGCGCCGCAGGGGCGGCCGGCATGTGGTGCTCGACGTGGTGGGCGACGGGCCGGCGGCCGCGCAGCTCGGACGCCGGGCGCGGGCACTGGAGCTCGTGGACACCGTGCGCTTCCGGGGCTCGATGGCGCGGACCGAGGTGGCCCGTCTCATGGCGGAGGCTGACCTGTTCGTCCTGCCCAGTCTCGTCGAGACGTTCGGCGTGGCGCTCATCGAGGCGCTCGCCACCGGGTTGCCCGTCGTGGCCACGGACGTAGGGGTGGCGCGTGAGCTCGTCGACGAGCGCGCGGGCGTCGTGGTCCCGCCTGACGATGTCGACGCGCTGGCGGCGGGGATCGACCACGCGCTCTCGAGGCTGGCCGGCTATGACACCTCGACGGCGGCGGCGACCGTGCGGTCGCGGTTCTCACCCGAGGCCGTAGGCCAGCAATGGGAAGAGGCCTACCGCTCGGTGCTGACGTGAGCCAGGGTCCCGAGGCTCGCGTGCCCGCGGGCCGGCACCTGGCCACCGGCGCATCGCTCAACGTCGTCGCCCAGCTCGTGACGATCGGCGCCGCCGGCATCACGAGCGTCGCCATCGCGCGGCTGCTGGGGCCCAGCGGGACGGGAACGCTGGCCCTCGCCGTGACCCTGGTCACCCTGGCCACGACGCTGTTCTCGCTCGGGCTGCGGGCGGGCATCATCTACCGCATCTCCGGCGGGCGCTGGGCGCCCGGCGAGGCGGCCCACGCGGCGCAGATCGCGGCGCTGGTGCTCGGCGGGGCGGGAGCGCTCCTCGGGTTGGGCTTCTACGCCCTGACCTCGGACACGCTCCTCGCAGGGGTCACGCCGGCCATGGCCCTCGTCACCTTCGCCGCACTTCCGTTCGCCCTGTCATGGCTGTTCATGGCCGCGGTGGCGCTGTCGCTCGAGCGCTATGAGACCTACGGGGCGATCCTGGTCGCGCAGCCGCTGGCGGGGCTGGCGCTGTCGGTTGCCCTGGCCGTCGCGTTCGGGAGCCTCGGCGCGATCGTCGGGCTGGCGGCGTCTCACGTCCTAGCCGCGGCTGCCGCCGCAGTCCTGCTGCGCCGGGACGCACCGTCCGTGCGGGGCGGGGGCTCGCGCCAGGAGCTGCGCGCGGCTGCGGCCTTCGGGCTGAAGGCGTGGGGCTCGGAGGTGCTTCAGAACCTCAACTATCGACTCGACCTGCTCGTCCTCAACGCGTTCGCGCTGCGCGCCGACGTCGGCGTCTACTCGGTCGCGCTGACCGTCACGGGATTCGCGTGGATCCTGCCCTCCGCGCTGCAGACCGTCCTCTTTCCTCGCACGGCTCGGCTCGAGAGCGAGGAC
>JBBSIW010000210.1:0-4944 GCA_038231895.1 Solirubrobacterales bacterium
ACCCGGTGGGGCTGGCGCCCTGGCTCACTCCCGCGAGCGTATCGGCCGGGCTCGCGAGCATGAACCCTCTAGGCCGGCCATTGACGGCCGCTGCGAAGCCAGAGCGCGAGCAGCGGGTCCACGATCGCCCAACCGGTCGGCCTCTCCGCGGCAGTGATGGTGGCCGCGTCGGCCAGGTGCTTGACGGTGTCCTGGTTCGACCCGGTCTTGCGCAGGCCGTATCGCGCCTGCGCGCCGCGGCTGTTGAGCGCAACGACCCCGTCCGCGATGACCGCGAGCACGCGCTGGCCCGTCGTGCTGAGGTCGTCCCAGAGCCCGGTGATCTCGGGATCGGCCTCGTTGCAGGCGTCGACGACCGCCTGCGCCCAAGTATCGCTGTCCGCCGCCCCTCCGCGCGGGGTGGCGGCAAAGAGCTTGTTGGCCAGCATCAGCGCTCGCTGAGGGTGTCCGGCGGCGAGGTCGAGCAGGGGGCCCAGTGCATCGCCGACATCGCGTCCGCCGGAGCGGAAGCGTCCGCTGACGTAATCCGCGAGGTCCTCCGCGGAGAGGGGATCGAGGCCGATCGGGGTGGCCTGGCCATAGAACGCGCGCTTGCGGTCGGCGAACAGCTCTCGCATCATGCCGACGTGCGAGCCCGAGAAGATGTATCCGGCGATGCCGGCGTGGGTCTCGATCTCCGAGCGGATGATGGCGTCGGCGTTCACCCCGGCCCGCACGACCTCCTGGAACTCATCGAAGGCGATCGCGCAGCGCAGGCCGTGCTTGTCCGCGACCCGGGCCGGGAGGGCAAGTCGATCGAGCAGGCTGGCTGAGGATCGAGGACTGACCGCTACCGACGCTGGCGCCGGGCCGCCCCCGAGCGTGGCAGTCGGTCGCAGCGTTCGCGTGACGCCTGTGAACCACTGCCTGAGCTTGCCATCGAGCTGCCTGGCGTAGGCGCGCTCGATGCGCTCCGCGATGTCTTCGATCGTCAGGATGCCGAGGAAATTGACCTTGATCGCCACCAGGCCATCGTCGCGGGCGCGCGCCAATGCGGCGTTGATCAACGTCGTCTTCCCGTAGCGCCGAGGACCGACGAGGCGGCTGTTGTGGGTATTGACGATCTGGTCGCTGAGCGCCTCGAGCTCGAGCTCGCGATCGACCATCTGGCCGGCAGGCAGAGGCTTGCTGTACTCGAACGGGTTGTCCTGCACGGTGCAAGAGGCTAGCACCTTGAGGTGCGATATAGCTGCACCTTCAGGTGCGAAATCACTGCACTACATCGGTGGCTCCGCAAACGTGGCGCCCCGGCGGGGGTTCGTTTCTGCTTAACGGGGTACAAGCTACATACGGGCCGTCGGCGATCTGTCGGCGGCTTTTCTCTTTCGTGGGTCCTAGGCGTTCGCCGGTGCGTACAGCGAACACCACCTGAGAGCGGGCGGTAGCCCAGGCCACGCGGATAGACCGGGGGCGTGCCCCTGAGTCCCATTTTCCTCTTTCAAACCTGAATGGAGGCCGACTCTATGAGTCAGTCCAAGCAGAAGATCGTGCAGTACCTCGGCGAAGCCCATGGCACCGAGCTTGGTTTGGTGCGCGTGCTGCAGTCCCAGATCGCGATGACGCCGCGCGGGAGCTACCGCACGGGCCTGGAGACGCATCTGGGCGAGACACGGGAGCACGCCAAGCGCGTAGCCGCCCGCCTCGACGCGCTGGGAGACGGGAAGAACCCCCTTCAGGTCGGGATTTCACCGGTGCAGAAGGTGCTGGGCCAGGCGCTGGCGTTGGGCAAGACCCCATTTGACTTGCTGCGCGGGTCCGGTGGCGAGGAGAAGGTGCTCAAGAACGCCAAGGATGCGTGCGCTACGGAGGCTCTTGAGATTGCCACGTATACGGCGCTCGAGCGCTTGGCGCAGTCCCTTGGCGATGACACCACGGCGAAGCTCGCCGCCTCGATCCGGACCGATGAGGAGAAGATGCTCGAGCGGACACTGCGCGAGCTGCCAAAGCTCACCGACGCTGTCGTCGCAGCCAAGGTCGATGGCAAGTCCTCCTACGACCTGTCCGAGACCGGCGCAGCCGACGCGGTTCGCGCGGGCGCTGAGGCGACCAAGCAGACTGCTCGCAAGGGAGCCGGCCAGGCGAAGAGCACGGCACGGCAGGCCCGCAAGGTGCCCGGCGTGGCGCAGGCCGAAGGGCAGGCCAAGGGTGCGGTGGCCTCGGAGGGAGACCTGGCGATCGCTCGATACGACAAGCTCACGGCCGAGGAGATCATCGAGAAGCTTTCTGAGCTTTCGCAGATCGATCTGGCCAAGGTCGATTCCTACGAGCGCAAGAACCAGAATCGCTCAACCCTCCTGAGCAAGATCACGACGCTGCGAGGCGACGAGCCCTGGCCCGGCTATGACGAGCTCAACGCCGGTGAGGTTCGCGCCGTACTGGGCGAGGGTGACGAGCAGCGCATCAAGGACGTCCGCTCCTATGAGCGCGCGCACAAGAACCGCGCAGGTGTCCTGCAGGCAACCGAGCGCGAGCTCACCAACGCATAAGCAAACCGAAGCGGGGAGGCGCACGGTGCGCCTCCCCGCGGTGCAGTCTCCCCACGCGTTGTGTCCGACCTGGAGCCGAGCGCTTCCCCCACAAAGAGATGAGAGCTACATGATCAGACGACTGATTGAGATTCTGACCCTGAGATGGCTATGGGACCGTGCGCGTGGTGGACGCCGCGGGCGCCGGCGCTAGCTAGCGGTCCTCTCGTACGCCTCTTATCTATCGGGTTGGTCGTGGCCGTCGTCGTATTCCTTGCCAGCAACGGGCACGTGGTGTTCCTGCCGCTGTTGTTATTCCTCCCGCTCGGCCTGCTCGGGCGCCGCAGCCGACGCAGAAATCGAAGATGACCCCAAGGCCCACCTTCGGTGGCACGCCCGCGCCTAGCGGCCGGAGCCGATGTCCCCCCGCTCGTGCGCGCCGTGATCCTGGCGCCGGCCGCGTGAGCGACGAATGATCAACCAGAAGACGAGCGCCAAGACGATCGCGATCCCGACGCCGATTCCCAGGATGAGCGCCACGCCGCCGCCCTTGCCGGGCTCGCTGCCCGTCCCGGACCCTTGAGCGGCCAAGAGCATGATGTTCAAGGCGCTGTGCACGCCTGTGAGTTACCCGACTTGGAGGCTTCGAATCCGCGGCGCGATCCCGATGCGGCTCTCACGCCGGCGCGTGCACACCCTGCGCAGCGGCGATCAGGTCGCGCACCGCATGCTCGTCACCGCGCCGCAGCAGCTCGACCGGGTCGGGCTCGCCGTTGACGATCCCCTCGAAGAACGCCTTGCGGTCCTGATAGGTGGGCAGCGTCGCCTTGGCCCAGCCGCGCGCGTCGTTGAGCATGATGGCCAGGCGTGCGTAGGGATCGCCGAAGGAATCGGCGATCTCCCGCTTCATGCGCTTGGCCAGCGCAGGCGAGGCGCCGGCAGTGGAGATGGCGATGGCCAGCGGGCCGCTGCGCACGATCGCCGGGAGGATGAAGTTGCACAGCGGCGGCACGTCGACGATGTTGACCAGCATGGCCCGCGCTTCGGCATCCTCGTACACGGTGATGTTGACCTCGGTGTCGTCGGTGGAGGCGATGGCGAGAAAGGCGCCCTCGAGGTCTTCGCGGCGATACTCGCGGCGCTCCCAGCAAATGGATCCCTCGCGCGCGTACTCGGCCAGCGCGGGCTCGGCCGTGGGCGCCACGAGGGTGACGTCGGCGTCACAGGCCAGCAGCCCCTCGACCTTCTCGAGGCCGACCTCGCCGCCTCCGACCACGAGGCAGCGGCGGCCGCTGAGGCGCAGGCAGGCGATGTAGAAGGGCGTGTCCAACATGCCCCGCACGCAGGACTGGTCGCAGACTCCTCTGCGGAGCTGGCAGACACACTCCTTACCGCTGTAGGCCTGGGCGGGCATGACTAATCCACCCAAGAGTAGAGCCCGTACTCTGGGCAGGATGAGCCAGGCGCCCGCCTACTTCGATGAGCACTCGATGCTGCGCCGGGTGCACCGTGAATCGGTGGTGGCCCTCTCGGGGCCGCGCGCACTGCTCATGCAGGCGGCGCACCCCGTCGCGTGGGCCGGCTTCTTCGCGCACACCGGGGCGCTTGACGACCCCTACGAGCGGCTGAGGCGTACGGCGGCGGTCATGAACACGATCGGCTTCGGCTCCCGCGCCGACGCCGACCGCGCGACGCGCCGCGTGCGCGCGATGCACCGCCGCGTGCGCGGCGAGCTCGCCACGCCGGTCGGCCCCTTCCCGGCCGGCACTCCCTACGCCGCCGACGACCCGCAGCTGCTGCTGTGGGTCCTGGCCACGCTGGCGGACTCTGCCCTCGTTGTCTACGAGCGCTACGTGGGCTCCCTCTCGCGCGACGAGCGCGACGACTACTGGCAGGACTACAAGGTCGTCGGCCGCTTGTTCGGGCTGCGGACGGAGGACATGCCCGACACCATCGACGAGTTCGACGCCTACGTCGAGGAGATGCTCACCGGCGGGGACCTGGTCGTCACCGACGACGTGCGGGCGCTGGCCACGCAGATCGTCATGCGCCCGCCCGTCCCGCTGACCGTGCGCCCGCTGCTCGAGCTGGCCAACTTCATCACCGTCGGGCTGCTGCCCGGCGAGCTGCGGCGCCAGTACGGGTTCCCGTGGGACCCCGCCCGCGGGTTGGCCCTGCTGGGCGGCGCGCAGTACCTCAAGCGCGTGCTAGTTCCCCTGCTGCCCCGCCGGCTGCGGCTGGCGCCGGCGGCGCGCGCGGCGTAGCGAGCGCGGGCGTCGTTCGTGTCCTCCAATGTGCCTGTTTCGGCACAGTTTCGCCCAGAGACGCGCACCTTTAGCGCTCTCTCGAAGATTAGTGGCGGCACACTAGTGAGTGGTGTGGTGGAGGGGTTTGGTGGTCGCCGGCGAATCGGTGAGCATGTCTGGGGCGTTGGTGGACG
>JBBSIW010000211.1:0-4941 GCA_038231895.1 Solirubrobacterales bacterium
CGATCCAGCTCACCTGCCCGGCCCGAGAGCACCAGAAGCGGCGTGTCGGGGTTCAAGCGCGTGGCCACGCCGTCCGCCGCCCGTACGCGTTCGACGAGCTCGAGCCCGTCGGCGTCTGGCAGGACGAGATCGACCACCGCCAGGTCCGGATACTTGTACTCGAGCAGCCGTAGGCCGTCGCGCATGGTCTCCGCCACGAGCACGTCGTGCCCGTCGGCGGTGAGGTTGTCACCGAGGAAGGTGCGGGTCGCATCGTCGTCCTCGACGATGAGGATCGTTGCGCGCTCGTCGGTCACGGACGGTCAGAGGCGAGAGCGCCAAACGATTCGCCCCCACCGGGCAACCGGCCGGCGTTGATCAGGCGGGCCGGCGCTCCAGACAGCGGGGCGGCATGGGGTTCGTGTCAGCCCGAGGCGAGCTGCTCGGCCGCACCGACGGCACCCAGGTCGACATGCGCCCGGCTGTCCCGATTGCGGATCAGCAGCAGCGTCGCTGCGAGTCCCAGACCCGCGAGCCCCGCGCCCGTCAGGAAGGCGTCGTGGAAGCCTTCGGTGAGAACCGCGGGCGCCCGCGAGGCCCCGGTGACCGAGGTCGAGACCGCGGCGAGGATCGCCAGCCCGAGCGCCCCGCCGACCTGCTGGGCGGTGTTGATCAGCCCGCTCGCGAGCCCCGCCTCGCGGTCCGCGACGCCCGAGACCGCCGCAATCGTGACCGGCACGAAGGCGAACCCCAAGCCCACCGCCGCCAGCAGCGAGGGGCCGAGTATGTCGGACACGAAACCGCCGTCCACGGAGATCTGGGAGAACCAGAGCAGTCCCGCGGCGATGAGCGCCATGCCGGTCGCCAGCACCGGCTTGAACCCGACGCGGGTGACGAGCTGCGAGGCGATGCCCGCGGAGACGATGATCGACAGCGCCAGCGGGAGGTACGAGAGTCCGGCCTTGATCGCGCTGTACCCCAGCACCTGCTGCATGTAGAGCGAGATGAAGAAGAACATCGAGAACAGCGACGCGCCGACCAGTAGACCGACCACATTGGCGCCTGTCAGCGTGCGCAGCCGGAAGATCCGGAACGGCATGAGCGGTGCGTGCGAGCGCCGCTCGATCGCCACGAACGCGGCGATCAGCGCGACCGAGATCGCCAGCAGCCCGATCGTCTGAACCGATCCCCAGCCGGCGCCGTTCGCGTCCACCAGCGCGTAGACCAACAGCGAGAGCCCGGCAGTGATGCTCGCCGCGCCCGCGAAGTCGAAGTGCCGCGTCTCGGCCTCCGAGCGGCTCTCCGCGATCAAGGTCGGTGCGACCGCTGCCGCGATCAGCCCGATCGGGACGTTGACCCACAGCACCCACTCCCACCCCAGGCCGTCGGTGAGCGCGCCGCCGAGCAGGACGCCCGCCGCCCCGCCGCTGCCGGCCACCGCGCCCCACACCCCGAGCGCCCTGTTGCGCTCGGCACCGTCACGGAAGGTGGTGGTCACGATCGAGAGCGCGGCCGGCGAGAGGATCGCCGCGCCAAGGCCCTGCACCGCGCGCGCGGCGATCAACTGACCGGAGCTCGTGGCCAGGCCGCCGAGGAGTGAGGCGGCGGCGAAGAGGATCAGTCCTGACATGAAGACGCGGCGGCGGCCGAGCAGGTCGGCCATCCGCCCGCCGAGCAGCAGGAAGCCGCCGAAGGTGAGCACGTACGCGTTGACCACCCACGGAAGGTTGCTCTCGGAGAACTTGAGGGCGTTGCCGATGGTGGGCAGGGCGACATTGACGATCGAGGCGTCGAGCACGACGACGAACTGCGCCACGCAGAGGAGGCTCAAGGCGATCCAGCGCCGATCTCGGACAGCTGCGGTCTCGGGCATCTGCTTCCTCCGTTTCGGTTTGGAGCGACGGCCTATAATAGGAAGCTGAGTTCCGCTTCCGCATGTTAGCGGAATAGGGATTCCGCTTCCTCTCGAACATGTCCGCAGCCGCGACTCCGTCCCAGACCGCCGTCGACCCGCATGAGCGGGCGCAGCGCTCGGACGCCCGCAGGAACCGCGGGCGGGTGATCGCAGCCGCGCGGTCGTGCATGGCCCGTGATGGACTCGATGCCCAGATGGAGGACATCGCCCGCCGCGCGGGAGTCGGGGTCGGCACCGTGTACCGCCACTTCTCAACAAAGGACGAGCTCGTGGAGGCCCTTGCCGCGGATCGCTTCCAGCGGCTGGAGGAGCTCGCCCGCGAGGCCTTGGCGCAGGACGATCCCTGGGAGTCCTTCGAGCAGTTCATCCGCGTGAGCGCCCACATCCAGACGGAGGACCGCGCGCTGTCGGAGGTCCTCACCTCGCGACCCGAGATCATGGGTCGCGCGGCGCAGAGCGTCGGAATCCTCGACCTGGTCTCCCGGCTGCTCGGGCGCGCCCAAATGGCGGGCGTCGTGCGCAAGGACGCCCACCCCCGCGACGTTCCGATGCTCATGTGCGCCCTGGCGGGCACATTCCGAAACCCGAACTCCGACCCCGATCGCTACATCGGCATCGTGCTGGATGGCCTGCGTGCCCAGGGCGGCAAGTACACCAAGCTCCCGCCCGTCGCAGACTCCTAGGGCCCGTTGCCCTGCCCGATCACCGCTCGGGCGCCAGGCCGAGCCGAGCGTGGCAACCCGGCGACACGGGTACAGATGTCCGTGAGCAGTGCGCGGCGTTCGCCAGGCGTGGCGGATGCCCTCTCCCACGCGCTCCCGTAGGTTCGATGTGACGTCGCGGCGGGTCTTCGGGCCCGGCTTGTTGGGCTCGAACCCGGCCGGAGCCAGCGCCGCCGTGAGCGAGCCGCCGAACGGCGCCTTCGCGCGGTTGAGCGATGGCCAGGGTGTGCCGTCCGGACGCCCCTTGCGGTAGCGCGCGATGCGCCAGGTGGCCCCCGACCAGCGCGCCGCGCCGGGGTTCAGTGGCGGCGAGTGGACGGCTCTCCGTAGAGGGCCGTCCACTCGCGGATTGCGTCGATGATCTCTGCGCGGGTCCAGCGTGCCGGGCGTCGTGTCCGGGCCTCTGGCGTCGTCCCCGCGCTCGTCGCGGGGGCCATGGCAGACGACCTCCGCTACGACCGCTTCCGCGTCGCCGGATCGATGTCGCGGCCGCACGAGAGCAGGGACTCAAACGCGCGACTCGGGGCGGGCTGGAGAGTTACGTGACTGTAGGCGCGGCGGGACATCGGTCGATCAAGGTAGCGCTCGCACCGAGGGCACGCAAGGGAGCCGCCGGCCACGAGTCCGACTTCGCGGCGGCCAACCGCTTTCTGATCGAGCCCTACGAGTGGCTGGGAGGAGATTCGAATCCGGACAGACGACGCCCTTTGAGGCCGATGATGCCTCCTCCCGGGCGCGCGCGAGGGCCGGGCCCCTCGGCGTCGTCGCCGGATTGCAATCCACAAGACGTCGCGCTACCTTCGGGCCGCGGCCGTATCGACCGGCCCAACCACAACCATGACTCAGTCCTTCAACTCCCAGTTCAAGACGAGCCCGCGTGCGACGGTGCCCCATGACGCCCCCACGCGCCTCGACCGGACCCTCGTAGGGAGGCTTCACCGCTGATCGCGGTGCCATCACGAGCCGACCGACGAGGGCGATCCAGAGGGTCGCCCTCTTTCGTTCCACATCAGACCACCACGACCAACAGACCAACAGGTGATGCGCAGCTCGAAGAAGATCAAGCTGCAAACACAGGCCCCTCCCACGAGAGAAAGACCGCCCGCGAGCCTATGGCCGCCCTGGCGGATCGGGCTCCAGCACCCCTCCACGTAGGACCTTCGCCATCCGGCGCACACCGGCGGCGGCGGATCCAGGGGCGAAGGGTGGGAGAGCGGCACGAACAACTCGACGCAGGACGGCTGCGACGGACGACGCTTGGACGTCGCCGGTCAGGGTCGTCTTCGTGATTGCTGCGGGCCGAAGCGGTTCCGGTTCCCGGGAGGCAGAGATGGCGGGTTCGACTCCCGCCCGGCGCTGGTGCCCGGTAGCTCAGCGGTAGAGCACTGTCCCGGGTCGCCCCATCAAGACCGCAGCAAGCTCGTCCGCCGCCGCGGGCCGATCGGCGGCGCCATCGCCCACGAGGGCCATGTGTCGCCCAGCGGCGTGGGCTATGACATCGGCTGCGGCAACAAGGCCGCGCAGACCAACGTCACCCGTGCCGAGCTCGACGCGGCCGGGGGCGGTGAGCCGATGATGGCCGAGATCGCCCGGAGGATCTCGTTCGGCATGGGGATCTCGGCCCGCGAGCGCGTCGAGCACCCGGTCCTCGACGCCATCCGCGGCGCGCCGTTTGCGCCGCAGCGCCGGCTCGCCGGGCTCGCCGAGAAGCAGCTCGGGACCGTCGGGTCCGGCAACCACTACGTGAACCGACGGAGCCCCGCCCCGGCGGGGCTCCGTCAATACCCTTGGTGCACGCTGCCTTGCGCCTTTCCTGACTCCCGGCGAGCGCAGCTCGCGCGCACCGACCTGCTCGTGCTCGGAGCGATCGTGCTGCTCGGCGCGTGGCTGCGCCTTGGCCATCTCGGCCTGCAGAGCTACTGGTTCGACGAGTCGGTCACCGTGCAGATCGTCGACCAGCCGTTCGGGTCGATGATCGGCGCCATCCCGCGGTCGGAGTCGACTCCGCCGCTCTACTACATCCTCGCCTGGCTTTGGACGAGGGCCTTCACCGTCTCCGAGGAAGGTCTGCGCTCGCTCTCGGCCGTGGCGGGCATCGCGACGCTCCCCCTGGTGTGGGCCGCGAGTCGGCGCCTCGTGGGGCCGACGGCGGGTGCCGTGGCCGCGGGGCTGTGCGCCGTGAATCCCACGCTGGTCTGGTACTCGCAAGAGGCTCGGTCCTACTCGCTCATGGTGTGCTTTGGCGCCCTTTCGTTCCTGCTCTTCGTCCGGGCGTGGCAGCGTGCGAGCGGGGGGCGCCTGCGCGCGTGGGCGCTTGCGTGTGCG
>JBBSIW010000212.1:0-4912 GCA_038231895.1 Solirubrobacterales bacterium
CGGGTGACTTGGTGCCCGACGAGGTCATCACCGGGGTGATCATCGAACGCATCGAGCAGGACGACTGCGCCGACGGGTTCATCCTCGACGGCTTCCCACGCACCATCCCGCAAGCCGAGACGCTCGAGGCACAGCTGGGCAGGGTCGATCGCGCGGTGACCGCAGTGCTGTTGATCGACGCGTCCGACGAGGAGGTCATCCGGCGGATCTCGGGCCGGCGGATGTGTCGGAAGAACCCGGAGCACGTGTACCACGTCGAGTTCGATCCACCCAAGCACGAGGGCCATTGCGATTCCGACGGCGCCCCCCTGGAGCAACGACCGGATGACGCTCCGGACAAGATCAAGCGCCGCCTCGAGGTCTACCACGCGCAGACCGAGCCGCTGAAGGACTACTACGAGGAGCGCGGCCTGCTGCGCCGCTTCGACGGTACGCGCGACAGGACCGAGGTCCACGACCACATCCGCGCCACCCTGGCCACCCTCCGTCTCGAGAACCAGCTTTGATCGTCAAGAAGTCGCCCGCGGAGATCGAGAAGATGGCCGCTGCGGGCGCCATCCTGGTCGGCACGCTGAACCTGCTCAAGGAGCAGGTCCGCCCGGGGGTCACGACGGGCGAGCTCGACGAGGCGGCGGAGACGTTCATCCGCTCGCACGGCGCGGAGCCTGCGTTCAAGGGCTATCGCGGCTTCCCCGGGTCCATCTGCGCTTCGCCGAACTCGATGGTGGTGCACGGCATCCCCGGGGCCTACCGGCTGTCTCGGGGCGACATCCTGTCGGTCGACGTCGGCGTCGTGCTCGACGGGTGGGTGGCGGACGCGGCCCGGACCTTCGCGGTGGGCTCGGTATCCTCCATCGCGAGGAGGCTCCTGCGGGCCACGGAGGGGGCACTGCTCGCCGCCGCCGAGCAGTGCCGGCCTCGCAACCGGGTGGGCGACGTCTCGCACGCCGTGCAGGCTCACGTCGAGGGGCTCGGCTTCTCCGTCGTGCGCTCACTGGTGGGCCACGGCATCGGGCGCGAGATGCACGAGGATCCCCAAGTTCCGAACTTCGGCGCACGAAGCAAGGGCCCCGAGCTCGAGGAGGGGATGGTGCTGGCGGTCGAGCCGATGGTCACCGCGGGACGCAATGCCGTGCGCATGGGCGACGACCACTGGGCGATCTTCTCCCAGGACGGCTCCCTGGCCGCCCACTTCGAGTTCACGATCGCCATCGAGGCTGCTGGACCGCGAATTCTCACGCCCTGGCACCAGGATGACGAGCGCGCGGCGGCGTGAAGCTCGTGACCCGCGTGCTTTGGTAGCATCACCCGTCGCGCTCGGGTCCGGCTCCGGTACTCTTGCGCCGCTCCGCGACTTCGTAGCGGCAGCCGTACCGGCAGCCAGAGCGAGGCCACTGGAATCAGTCGAAAGGAACGCGTGAAGGTACGTCCGTCGGTCAAGCCGATGTGCGAGAAGTGCAAGATCATCCGGCGCCATCGCGCCGTACTGGTCATCTGCCAGAACCCCCGTCACAAGCAGCGGCAGGGGTAAGGTCGGCATGGCCCGTATCGCGGGGATCAACATTCCGCTCAACAAGCGCGTCGAGATCGGCTTGACCTACGTGTACGGAATCGGCCGGCCCACGGCCAATCAGCTGCTCGCCCAGTCCGGAGTGAGCCCCGAGACCTACGTTCGCGACCTCACCGACGACGAGGTGTCAAAGCTCCGTGACGCCATCGAGGAGATGGTGACCGTGGAGGGCGACCTGCGTCGCGAGCGCTCCCAGAACGTCAAGCGCCTGATGGAGATCGGCTGCTACCGTGGTCTCCGCCACCGTCGCGGGATGCCGGTGCGCGGCCAGCGCACCAAGACCAATGCGCGCACTCGGAAGGGTCCTCGACGCATGCAGGTGGCCGGCAAGAAGAAGGCGGTCAAGAAGTAGCGATGCCCGCCCCCAAGCGCCCAGCGCGCGGCCGCCGCAAGGTCAAGAAGAACATCGCCGTCGGCCAGGCGCACATCAAGACATCGTTCAACAATACGATCGTGGCCCTCACCGACCGCGAGGGCAACGTCATCGCCTGGGAGTCGGCCGGCGGCGCGGGCTTCAAGGGCTCGCGCAAGTCGACTCCGTTCGCGGCGCAGGTCACGGCTGACGCAGCGGCCCGCAAGGGGATGGAGCAGGGGCTCCAGAAGGTCGACGTCTTCGTCAAGGGGCCGGGATCGGGCCGCGACACGGCCATTCGCTCGCTGCAGGCGGCCGGCCTCGAGGTCGCGCAGGTCAAGGACGTCACGCCCCAAGCCCACAATGGCTGCCGGCCCCGCAAGCGCCGGAGGGTGTAGAACATGGGCCGCGACACCTCACCCCAGTGCAAGCAGTGCCGCCGGGAGGGGCAGAAGCTCTTCCTCAAGGGCGAACGATGCCTCACCGACAAGTGCGGCGTAGAGCGACGTGGCTATCCGCCGGGCGAGCACGGGCGCGGGCGCCAGAAGCAGAGCGAGTATCGCGTGCAGCTGCGGGAGAAGCAGAAGGCTCGCCGCTACTACGGCGTGCAGGAGAAGCAGTTCCGCACCTACTACGCGAAGGCAAGCCGGCAGGAGGGCATCACCGGTCAGAACCTGCTGGCGATGCTCGAGTGTCGCCTCGACAACGTCCTTGTCCGCCTCGGCTTTGCTGCCTCGCGGCGCCAGGCCCGCCAGATGGTTCGCCACGGTCACTGGACCGTCAACGGGCGGCGCGTGGATATCCCGTCCGCGCAGGTGCGCGCCGGCGACGTGATCGCCGTGAAGGCGGCCACGCCGGCGGAGCGCGTGATCCGCGATGCCACGGAGCTGACCGGCCAGGTGCCCGCGTGGCTGCAGGCCGACCACGATGCCCTCACCGCGAAGGTGCTGCGCAAGCCCGAGCGTAGGGAGATCGCCGCTCCGGTGCAGGAACAGCTCATCGTCGAGCTGTACTCGAAGTAACGCTTTGCCGCGCCGCGTCTAGGACGCGACGCGAGACACGACGACCGCCTCGTAGCGGCGACCCAGGCACGACGTTAGGACCCTGATGCTCGACTTCCAAGTCCCCCAGATCACTGCAGAGAACATCGAGGACAATCGCGGCTCGTTCACCGTCGAGCCGCTGGACCGCGGCTTCGGTTACACGTTCGGAAACTCGCTGCGCCGGGTGCTGCTCTCGTCGCTCGCCGGCGCCGCAGTGACCAGCGTGCGCATCGAGGGCGTCGCCCACGAGTTCTCGACCATCAAGGGGGTCAAGGAGGATGTCACCGACATCGTCCTCAACCTCAAGGGCGTCGTCTGCCGGATGCACTCGGACGCCTCGGAGATCGAGGCGCCGCTCGTGGTGACCGGACCCGGCGACATCACCGCCGCCGACATCGACCTTCCCTCCGGCGTGGAGATCCTCAACCCCGAGACCCACATCGCCACGCTCGAGAAGAAGACCAGGCTGGAGCTCTATCTCACGATCGGCCGCGGTCGCGGGTACCGACCGGCAGAGGAGAACAAGTCCGCGGATCAGCCGATCGGCGTGATCCCGATCGACTCCATCTTCTCGCCCGTGCGCCGCGTGGCCTACGCCGTCGAGCAGGCGCGGGTCGGGCAGCGCACCGACTACGACAAGCTCACGCTCGACATCGAGACCGACGGCTCGCTGGAGCCCCAGGCGGCGCTGCGGGCAGCGGCGGAGATCCTCATGGCTCACCTGGCGATCTTCACCGACGCCGAGATCACCCCGCTGGGCAACGGCGCGGCTGGCGCGCTGGACCCGGTCCCGGTCGGGGCTCCGGCTGGCGGCGTGGCCGGAGGTCGGCCGGCGAGCGTCCACGACGACATCCTCATCGAGGAGCTCGAGCTGGGGGTCCGCTCGTACAACTGCCTCAAGCGCGCCGGCATCCAGACCGTCGGCGAGCTGATCGGGAAGTCCGAGGGCGAGCTGGCGGCGATCCCGAATTTCGGCAAGAAGTCGATCGACGAGGTCGTGGAGACGCTCCAAGCGCGTGGGTTGGACCTGCGCCAGGGCTGAGTGCGATGCGCCACCGCAAGACCCGTCACAAGCTCAGCCGCACCTCCGCGCACCGCAAGGCGCTGCTGCGCAACCTCTGCAAGGAGGTGATCGACCACGAGCGCATCAAGACGACCGAGGCCAAGGCCAAGGCGGTAAAGCCCGAGGTCGAGAAGCTGATCACGCTGGCCAAGCGCGGTGACCTGCACGCCCGGCGGCAGGCACTGGCAACGCTCGGACAGGACAAGTTCGTCGTGTACAAGCTCTTCGAGGTGGTCGCGCCACGCTACAGCGGCCGCCCCGGGGGCTACACGCGGATCCTCAAGCTCGGGCCACGGCGGTCGGACTCGACGGAGATGGTCTTCCTCGAACTGGTCTGACGGGGTCAGCCGCCGCCATGCCGCGTCCTCGGAGGCAGGCCGTGCGCAGCCACTGTCCCGCCTCCTGCGTCCTTGCCTGACGACGGCTGACCCACGTCAGACATGGTCACGAAGCTCACGATCGAGTACGACGGCGGACCGTTCGCCGGGTGGGCGGCGCAGCCTGGCGAGCCGAGTGTCCAGGGGGAGCTCGAGGCAGCGGTAGCCACCATCCTGGCCGAGAAGGTCCCGGTCACGGTCGCGGGGCGTACTGACCGCGGCGTGCACGCGTGGGGCCAGGTCGCCTCCTACCCCGGCGAGGCGCTGGACCCGGTCAATCTCAATGCGGTTCTGCGCCCCGAGATCTCGGTGCTCGCGAGCGTGCCGGCGGGCGAGGAGTTCGATGCCCGGCGCGACGCTCGGTCGCGCACCTACTGCTACCGCGTGCTGGCCCGGCGTGAGCGTGGCGCCTTCGAGCGCGACCGTGCGTGGTGGCGGGCCCACCGCATCGACCGCGACGCGCTGCACGCCTGCGCCGCGGCGTTGGCCGGGCGCCACGACTTCACG
>JBBSIW010000213.1:0-4908 GCA_038231895.1 Solirubrobacterales bacterium
GGGCGAGGCCCCCACGTCAAACTGAACCACGGGCTCAAGAGCACCAAGAAGAAGACGACGTCAGCGAACGACGCCCCGCATCATCCCCCAGTTTTCACCCGGCCGCAGGCCGCCAAGCGAAGCCGGCGAGGAAAACTGATCGGTAAACCGGGCTCGGCGCCGGACATCGTGGTGCGCGCCTTCATCGACGACACGATCGAGATGGTCGTCAGCCCCCAGCTCATAGCCGAGCTTCAACGAGTGCTCGCACGACCGAAATTCCGACGCTACATCGAGCACAACAGCGCAATCGAATACGTCGCGCGCATCCAGCGCCACGCCCGCACGGTCGACGACCCCAAGAACGTCCCGTCCATGACCGCGACCGCGGCGACGACTATCTTGTCGCGCTCGCCAGGCAAGAGAACGTCGACGCCATCATCAGTGTGGACCGCGACCTCCTCGACGCGGGTCTCACCGATCCGCCCGTCCGGACGCCGCGCCAACTCTTGGACATCCTCACCAAGTAGAGCACGCGTGGGAGTCGCCATCGCTCACGCCACCACCTCATCCAGCAGCGCCCGGCGCTCAGCCTCCGTGGCGAACAGGAAGCGGCGCATGCGGGCGAGGCCCTCGAGGTCGTGCACGTCCTCGTCGAGGTGGGGGATCGTGAGGACTCGCGGCTGCTCGAGCTTTGTGGTGAGCCTCTCGATGTTGACGCGGTCGCGCCACGCCAGCACGTGGTAGTCGCGGAAGTTCTCGGCCACGCGGGTGGCGAGCTTCTCGCCGAGCTCCGCCGTGAGCTCGGAGGTGGCGTCCTCTACCTCGAGGCCGCCGAGCAGGTCGTGATGCACGCGGTTGACGATCACCCCGCCAAACGGCATGCGAGCCGCCTTGAGCTTGCGCCAGAAGAAGATCGCCTCGTCGACGGGCTCGCGCTCGGGCGAGGTGACCAGGAGGAAGACGGTCTCGGGGTCGGCGAGCAGCTTGCCGACCGCGTTGGCCCGCTCCTTGAAGCCCTCGAGCAGACTGCTGATGGAGCGAAAGAACACCGAGAGGTCCTCGAGCAGATCGACGCCCGTCACGCGCTTGAGCACTGAGAACACCATCCCGGTGCCCCGACCGACGATCCGCCCCGCAAACCCCGTGGGGCGCAGGAACACCTGGAGCGCGCGCCCCTCGAAGAAGTGCGTCAGGCGATCCGGGGCGTCGAGGAAGTCCAACGCGTTGCGCGAAGGCGGGGTGTCGAGAACGAGCAGGTCGAAGTCGCCGCCCTGGTCGAGCTCATAGAGCTTGGCCATCGCGGTGTACTCCTGCGAGCCCGCCACCGCGGTGGAGAGCTGCTGATAGATCCGGTTGCCCAGGACATCGTCGCGCGTGCGGGCGTCCGGGGCCAAGCGATCGATCACCTCGTCGAATGTGCGCTTGGGATCGAGCATCATCGCCCACAGCTCGCCCCCCATGTCTACGTCGGTGGCGGCGAAGAGCTTCGGATCGATCAGCTGCGGCTCGTTGCCGAGATCCACGAGGCCGAGCGAGTTGGCCAGTCGCCGTGCCGGGTCGATCGTGACGACCGCCACCTTCCTGCCGGCCGCCGCCTCGCCCATCGCGATCGCGGCCGCAACGGTGGTCTTGCCCACGCCGCCCGAGCCGCCGCAGATGCACACACGCTTGTCGGCGAGCACGTCGGCGACGTTCACGGCACACCCTGGAGACGGTCGGCCAGGCGCTCGTAGGCATCCTGTCGCAGCTCGGCGTCAAAGAGAAAGGGCAGCCGCGCCGGCTCACGTCCGGTCGCCTTTCGCAATCGGGCGATCTGGGCCCGCTGCGCTCGCGCCCGCACATGCTCGGAGAGCGCGGCCCGCAGGGCCGCCCGCGCGAGTGGCGTCCCTCCGCTCTCGAGGGCCTGCTCGAGTACGCGGGCCTCGCGGGGCGCAAAGCGCTCGTCGTAGACGGCGTTGACGATCACCCGGTCGAGCTCGAGTCCTAGCTCGGCGCGCAGCTTTCGAGCCAACGCAAGCGTCTCGGTCACCGGCATCTCCTCGGCCAGCGCGACCGCGACCACCGAGGTGGCCGACGGGTCGGTGATCATGGCGTGGATGTATCGTCCCTGCCGCGCTATCGGGCCGACGCGCGCGATATCGGCAAAGGTCTTGGGCGCTCGCAGCGTCGCGATGCCGTGGCCGGTCGCCGCCGCGTCGACGATCACGAGGTCATAGCGTGCGGCGCCGCGCGTGCGCCGTTGAAGCTGGGCCAGCTCCCACACCTTGCCGATGGTCACCAGCTCGCTCAACCCGGGCGTTGCCGCTGCGAAGTACTGGAACATGCGGTTGGAGGCGAGGAGGTCGGCCAGCGGCTTAACCTTGACCTGAAGCGCCAGGTACTCCTCGATCGCGTGCCGGGGGTCGATCGAGATCGTGAACAGGTTGGGGGCCAGCTCGACCTCGCGGAAGTGACTGTCCGCGTGGCCGAACACACGAGCCACGCGATCCTGCTCGGCCACCTCGGCGACGATCGTGCGCAGCCCGCGCCGGGCGGCGAGCAGCCCGAGGGCGATCGCCACGGTGGATTTGCCTGTTCCGCCCTTGCCCGTGACGAAGATCAGGCGCTTGTCGAGTAGGTCGAGCATCCTCGGCCGCATTCTCCTAGCAAATCGCCAGGAAGGAATCGCGGCCGGCTCTGCGAATACCCCGCACATGGGTTTCCTCAACGCGCATCGGAGCCTCCCGTGACCGCCAAGGCCAAGGTCATCGCGTTCGCCAATCAGAAGGGCGGCGTCGCCAAGACGACCACTACGCTCAACGTCGCCGTCGCGTTCGCGGAGAAGGGCCATCGAGTCCTTTGCGTCGACATGGACCCGCAGGGCAACCTGACGATGTCCCAAGGCATCGATCCCGATCAGGTCGAGCAGTCGATGTACGACGTGCTCGTGCACCACATGTCGATCCGCGAGGTGGTCCGAAAGCGCGAGATCGACATCGCGTGCTCGTCCATCGACCTCGCCGGCGCAGAGATCGCCATGTCGACCCAGATCGGCCGCGAGCGCTCGCTGGAGAAGGGGCTGGCGCCGGTCAAGGAGGACTACGACTTCATCTGCATCGACACGCCGCCCAGCCTCGGCCTGCTCACCATCAACGCCTTGACCGCCGCCGACAAGGTGATCGTCCCCGTGCAGTGCGAGTATCTGTCGATGCGAGGACTGATCCAGCTCCAGAACACCCTCGCCATGATCCGCGAGAACCTCAATCCAAAGATCGAGATCGAAGGCATCCTGCCCACGCTCGTGGACTCAAGGACGGTGCACGCCAGGGAGGCGATCGAGATTCTCGAGGAGAACTTCGGCGACCGCGTGTTCGCCTCGCGGATTCGCAAGACCGTGCGCTTCGCGGAGGCACCCGTGAAGGGCATGTCGGTGCTCAAGTACGATCCGGACGGAACGGCGGCCCACGCCTATCGCCAGCTGGCGGAGGAGGTTCTCGGTAATGGAACGCGATAAGCGAGCGAGTATGCGCGAGGGCCCTCTGGCCGCACTGTTCCGCCGGACCGAGGAGGACGGACTGGAGCCCACGCCTGAGGAGGCGGCGCGCGCGCAGCCGCGCGAGCAGGCGAGCGCTGCGCCGCGCGACCCTGAGCCCGTTCGCCCGCCGGAGCCAACCCGCCCATCGGAGGAGGAGGAGTCCGAGGACAAGGGCGCCAGCGTGCCCTCGCCGCGTGAGCGCCTGCGCCACGCTTTCTCGTCGGAGATTCCCGACAACGTCATGGAGCCCCCCGCCGCTGAAGCACCGGCGGCCCGGCAGGACGCGCCCGGACGCGATGACGCCTACGCCAGGTCCAGCGGCGACCTCTACGGCGAGCCGCGCCCGGTCGGCTCTCCCATCCTGCGGGTCGTCGGCGTGGGCGGAGCCGGCGTCAACGCGGTCAACCGGATGGTGGAGGCCGAGGTCGAGGGCGTCGAGTTCCTGGGCATCAACACCGATCTGCAGTCGCTTCAGCAGTGCGCGGCTCACGTGACCCTGCACATCGGCTCCCACGTGACCCGGGGTCTCGGGTCGGGATCTGACCCCGAGCTCGGCCGCCAGGCCGCGATGGAGGACTACGACAAGGTCAAGGCGCTGCTCAAGGGCGCCGACATGGTCTTTGTCACCGCAGGCGCTGGCGGCGGGACGGGCACGGGTGCGGCACCGGTCGTGGCGCGGATCGCCCGCGAGCTGGGGGCGCTGACCGTGGGCATCGTGACCCGGCCCTTCGGCTTCGAGGGCTCGCGCCGCAAGGACCAGGCCGACGAGGGCGTGCGCGCGCTGGCCGATGAGGTCGACACGCTGATCGTGGTGCCCAACGACCGCCTGCTCTCGGTGCTCGACAAGAACACCTCGATGGTCGATGCGTTCAGCGTCGCCGACGACGTGCTGCGCCAGGGCGTGCAGGGCATCTCCGACCTCGTCACGCTGCCCGGCCTGATCAACCTCGACTTCGCCGACGTGCGCACCATCATGTCCGAGGCCGGCAACGCCCTGCTCGGCATCGGCATGGGCACCGGCGAGCGGCGGGCGATCGAAGCGGCCGAGCAGGCTGTCGCCTCGCCGCTCTTGGAGACGAGCATGGACGGCGCGCGCTCGATCCTGCTGTCCATCACCGGCGGCAAGGATCTTTCCCTGTGGGAGGTCAACGAAGCTGCCAAGGCGGTAGCCGAGGCCGCACACCCCGATGCCAACATCATCTTCGGAGCCATGGTGGACGAGAAGCTCGACGACCCGGTCTGGGTCACGGTCGTCGCGACCGGCTATGGCGACCGTCCGACGGCCGCCAGCCGCCGGGCGCAGGAGCCTCGCGGTGAACCCCGCGTGGCCCGGACGCGCGAGCGTCAGCCCGCTCCCCGCCGCGGCGCCGCCGAGGCGCCCCGCCGCACCGAGCCTCCGGCGCGGCGACCGA
>JBBSIW010000214.1:0-4894 GCA_038231895.1 Solirubrobacterales bacterium
AAACCCGCTAAATCGTGTGCCTACAGTTTCTCGGCTTCAGCGGCCTACGAAACCACCGATACGCAGGGAAAACGCTACCCCGGGACGCTCAAATGTGCCCACGAACTGCGGAACCCCGGCCTGGCCGTCGCGGCCAGGCGGCTGGGTCACTTGTTTCCGACGCTGCCCAAGCAGCCGGGATATTTCAAACGTCGGCGCAAGCTGGCGGACACGCTGGAGTGGCTGTTGGGGATCTTCGCCAGCCCAGAGCCCTGGGCTTTGATGACGATCTGTTACTCATCGACTCGACCCCGGTCGAATGCGCTCGCAGCCGCGAAACGGTCAGGCGCTCGGCGCTGGGCAACGCCGCCGATTACGGCTGGTGCGCCTCGCATTCCCGGTTCTTCTGGGGGTTTCGCTTGCACGCGATCTTCGCCCCAGATGGCACTCCACGGGCGCTGGAGCTCGCCCTCCCCCAAGCTCGACGAGCGCGAGGTCGCCCTGGTGTTGCTCGAGCGCTGCCAGCGCCGTGGCGGCGACCGGTGGTGGTACGACGGGTGGCGGCACGACCGGTGGCGGGCCCTATCGGACGC
Organism: Solirubrobacterales bacterium; assembly: GCA_038231895.1. Classification (GTDB taxonomy): domain Bacteria; phylum Actinomycetota; class Thermoleophilia; order Solirubrobacterales; family Solirubrobacteraceae; genus JALYZC01. Next base: position 573 of record JBBSIW010000214.1, read on the forward strand.
GCTTGTGCCGCACCCGCTGACGGCCTGAGTAATGCGAACAATGGGTCCTCCATTCTCAGTGCAGTAGATTCGTGGTGTGTCGAGCGGGTCGCCTCGAGCGGGAGCGGACTACCCGGCGTCCTACGCGCAGGTCCGATCCTGGTATCCCACGGACGCCGCGTGCTGGACTACCTGGACTGGCTGCGCTGGCCGGAGGGCTTCTGGTGTCCTGTATGCCGCGGCGAGCAGGGATGGAAGCTGCCCGACGGGCGCTGGTCGTGTGGGCGCTGCGGGCGGCGCGTCTCGGCGACGGCAGGCACGATCTTTCACGCGACCAGGACCCCGTTGACGGTCTGGTTCGCGGCCGGCTGGCTGCTGGTCAGCCAGAAGCACGGGATCTCGGCGCTGGGCCTGAAGCGGACGCTGGGGATCGGGTCCGAGCAGACGGCATGGGCGATGCTGCATCGCTACCGGACGGCGATGGTGCGCCCCGGCCGCGACCGGCTGAGCGGAGTCGTTGAGGTCGACGAGACGTACATGGGCGGCCCGGAGCCCGGCCGCAGCGGGCGCGGCGCGCTGGGCAAGACACTCGTCGCGATCGCCGTCGAGCAGCGCGGGCGCGCGATCGGGCGCTGCCGCATGCAGCCGATCCCCGATGCCAAGGCAGTGTCGCTGCGCGAGTTCCTGCTCGCCCATGTGCAGCCGGGTGCGGTTGTCATCAGCGACGGCTGGCGCAGCTACCCGCCCGCCTGCGCCGAGGACTACGAGCATCGTCCCGAGCCGGTCGGCCCCTCGCAGCTTCAGGCGCACGAGCTGCTGCCGGGCGTGCATCGCGTCGCGTCGCTGGCCAAGCGCTGGCTGCTGGGAACCCATCAGGGCGGCGTCAAGCCCGCCCACCTGGGCGCGTACCTCGACGAGTTCGCGTTCCGCTTCAACCGCCGACGCTCCAAGTCGCGTGGGATGCTCTTCTACCGGTTGCTCGAGCAGGCCGTCCAAGCGCCGCCGCGCACCTACCGCTCGCTCGTGGCCGATTCCGGGCGCGGCCGCAAGGATCTCCCGCCGCCAGGCCTCGACAAGCGCGTGCGCCCGTCCAGCTTGGAGGGCGAGGCGCAGGACCGGCCGTGGCGCAGACCCTCAAGCGCCGCGCCGGATCTCGGCGAGCTACTGCACTGAGATGGAGGACCCATTGCGAACATTTTGTGCCGGCAGTCGATCGAGAAACGTTGATCGTCTCGGGGTCGGCCACATCCTACGGGTCGCCGGGCCGGCGAGGCGATCGTGGTCGTGGAGCTTGCCCGCGTACTGTCGGCCTTCAACTTGAGCGTCGCGCACAGCGCCCGTCAAGCACCCAGTGCGTCAAAGGACGCCCTTTGTCGCCGGAAGCGATCGGCACTGTCGCTTCTCGATCGACCCAGGCCGGCCGGGGCGCCGGGCCGAGGCTCGGCCTACTCCGTGCTCCATCCTCACCCTTGCAAGAGCGAGCCCGCCTGACCTCGGTGGATTGAGAGCGCTGCTCGCACGCGAGGTCGACAGTCTCGGCAGGAGCGTAGGCGGCGCCTACCCCTCGCTGCTTGACTCGTGCGGTAGCGAGCCGAGCTTCAAGCCGCCCATCGACCAAGAAATCCCGAGGAGACGAGATTTCAACCGAGAGCGCTTTGCGGGTGCGGTCGCAAGCTCAGATAAGGGTCGCGTCTCCGGGCGGCTCAGGGGTCGTCAGAAGGGACCTACTGGCGACATGCGCTGCCTGCCGCGCGCTTTGGTGGGGAGGGTTCGGCGCTGTCTGGTGTTCGAGGACTTGGCAGAGCAGTGTTACGGCCCTTGGGTCGAACTGGGTGCCGGCGCAGCGCCTCAGTTCGGTGATTGCTTCCTGCGGGGCTTGGCTCGCGTGGTAGGGGCGTTCCTCGGTCATTGCATTGAAGGCATCGCAGACGAAGATGATGCGTGACCCGTTCGGAATCTGGTGCCCTTTCAGGCGATCGGGGTAGCCGTTGCCGTCCCAACGTTCGTGTGAGGAGCGCACAAGCTTGGCGACCGGTTTGAGCGCCGGCGCTACGTTGAGGATGCGCTCGCCCAGCATCGGGTGGCGGTGCATGAACTCCCATTCCTCCTGGCTGAGTGGCCCGGGTTTGTTGAGGATCGCTTCTGGGATCGCGATTTTCCCGATGTCGTGAAGCTCGGCGGCGCGCGCCAGTTCGTCGAGCTGTTCGCCCTTGATGCCGGCTCGGAGGGCGACGGCGACTGCGAGGTCGGTCACGCCCTGGCCGTGTGCGCCAAGTGTGGGCTGGCGTTCGTGCAGCGCCTTGAGCAGCACGTCACGCGATTGGCGCCTGGCGGAGTCGGGTCGCTGGTTCTTTTCCCCGTACATCCGCTGGTCGGCCAGATACAGGGCCGCTTCCGCGTCGCGAGCATCCTGGGGGATTCGCGCACTGCCGCACGATGCCCCGACCGAGAAGTGCTGCCCTCGCTCGGCGAGGGACAGGTGCGCCGCCGACAGGGCTCGTGCGGCATCGTTCGCCGCGCCGTGCACGAGCACGCAGAACTCGTCGCCGCCCAAGCGATACGCGGTGCCATGATCGGCCACCGCGGCTGCGAGCTTGTGCCCAAGACGGACGAGCAGCTGATCGCCGGCTGGATGCCCGAAGGTGTCGTTGTAGCTCTTGAAGCCGTCGAGATCGAACAGCCCGAGCGTGAGCGGTTCGCTCTCGCAAGCATGTCCGATTGCGTTCTCGAGGTCGATCACTAGGCGGCGACGGTTTCGCAGCCCTGTGAGGCTGTCGGTCAGCGCCTGAACCTGGCTGGCTTTAAGGATGCGAGAGTTCTCGAGCAGGCTCGAGCAGAAGCGCACCACCGTGACCCCGAGCACCGCTGCCGCCAGCCCGATTAGCGCCGGGGTGCGCCCGACCAGTCCGATCGCGTAGGCGGCCAGCAGGCCGAGCGAGCTCATCCCCGAGAAGCCGAGAAGCACGACCGCCACCAACCCCGTCGCGTGGGCCGCGTGACAGATCCGGCGCCGGTGCGTGGCTGCTGCGGCAAGGCTCAGCGAGCCCACCGCCCACAGCGAGGTTACGAGAGAGGTGGGGACCAGCGCGCCCTTGGCCACGGCGACCACATACATGCAGTCTGCCAGCGCCAAGAGCGCGAAGCCGACCATGAAGGCTCTTGCGGCCAAGCCCACGCGCCAGCCTCCCACCAACACGACCACGGCGATAAAGCCGAGGATGAACAGGTCCGCGATCGCATATCCAAGCTGTCCGTCCACGATCTGACTATCCACACCCGATCCGGCGAGCGCCGTGTGGAAGACGAATAGCGACATCAACGCCGACAGCGCAAGCCCGCCGATCACCCCGTCCAACCACAACGACTTGCGCCTGCCGTGCAGTCGGCTTTTGACAAACAGCACGACGCTGACCATCGCGCAGCCATAGAAGCCCAGCGCCAGATAGTCCGGCACCGCAGGGAAGCTGACGGCCGCGTGCGGAAAAACGACGTAGTGGAGCTGGCCAGTCCACGCCAGGAGCCCCACGCCCCACACCGCCCACAGCAGACGCTCCTCCTTGACGAGGATCACCCGCACAAAGGTCACCGCCGCCGCAACCACAAGAGCGGCGCCCCGAATGAGTCCACCACCGCCCAAGAAGCCGCCCGCAACCACAACCACTCCCATCACGACCACAATCACCCGAAGGACCTTCATCACTACCGTCGCGTGCGGCTCATCCGCAACCCACCGCGTTGTCGGGACCACGCCGGGTAAGAATCGAGCGCCGGCTGCGGTGCTTGGCTGCACACCTCGCTTTCGGGCGATCGCGCGCTCTTCCCGTATCTGCTCCGCTGCACGGAGTTCGTGGTGTGTCGCTGCCATGTTGTCCTCCATTGGGCTTGAACCCGTGGGCGCAGGGCCCGTGGGCGTAATCCCTTCAATTGAAGACGGGGACAATCAGCGCCTTGGAGGCGGGACCCGTCAGGCGGAAGCCGAGCGCGGCTAGTCAGAACGACTGCCAGTCGACAAAACAGCGACCGTCACACGAGGTATCGGCAGCAGCAACGCATACCACGACTCCACGCAGTACTTGCTAGCCGCACTGCTGCTTCTCGATCGTTGTGACCGGACACTCGAGGGTGGGGCGGTGGTCCGCCGCCTGCTTCCGGCGGCGGTCGTGGTGGTCGCGCTGCTCGGCTTCCTGCGTTGGCTGGGCGAGCGTCAGCAGGAACTGCCCGGGAGCCGGATCGCGATCGACGCGGACCTTGATCGCCAGCAGCAGATCGGGGACGCGCTGGACCTCGTCGAGCACCACAGGCACCGACAGCCCCGCTACAAAACCAGTGGGGTCGCTGGCCGC
>JBBSIW010000215.1:0-4890 GCA_038231895.1 Solirubrobacterales bacterium
ATCTTCGCGGGCCGGTCCAAGGAGATCGTTCGCGACCTCTCAAACGTCAAGCAGGAGATCATCAACTTCCGCAAGATCGTTCGACCCCAGCGGGCGGTGATCGGCGATCTCGAGCGCACCAAGCAGCGCTACATCGCCTCGGACCTCGACATCTACTTCGATGACATCAACGACGCCTCCGAGCGCATCTGGCAGATGCTCGAGGGCTACAAGGAGACGGCCGAGGCCCTCGAGGACACCAACGAGTCGGTGATCGGCCACCAGCTCAACGACGTTCTGCGCGTGCTGACGGTGCTCAGCGTCGTCTTCCTGCCCCTGACGCTGATCGCCTCGATCTGGGGCATGAACACCGGGGTGCCCGGGGAGGGCAAGCTCAGCGCGTTCTTCATCGTGTTGGCGGTGATGGTGGTGATGCTGGGCACCATGCTGGCGTACTTTCGCCATCGCGACTGGCTGTAGAGAGTCGGTGGACATCCGTCGGCGATCGCACTCGCCGTCGGCGGCGGCAATGCGCGATGCGCGCTCGAAAACGCAAACGGGGAATCCCCCATGCGGCTCACAGGAGAAGCGACCGAGCTCGAATGCTCCCGCTCACCAGGGCAGCCGCGCCGACGACATCGGCAACCGCGCGCACGGCTGCAATGCCCGGCGCGCGAGGCCCCCGTAGCGAGGCATCCCGAGCCAACCATCGAGCATACGGCGCCGCCGCGAGCAGCGCCAGCGGGCGCCGACCTGCGATTGCGAGCACCGCGCCGGCAGCCGCGAGGTCGAACGCTGCGGTGCGTTTGGTGAGGAAATAGCGCCGGTAGCAGAACGTGTCACGAAGCTCTGGGAGCTGGGCCGTCAGGGCCGGGAAGAAGCGCAGCCGAGCCCGCTCGGCGACGAACGCTCGGGCGCCGCGGGGTTCGACCGCGTGCAGGACACGAGACTCGGGGCAGAAGACCACACGCGCGCCGCCGCGTGTCGCCGTCCAGCCGAACAAGACGTCTTCCCCGAAGGGTGCGTCCTCCGGACCTTCGAGGCCCGGAGGGAATCCGCCCGCGCGCTCGAACACGTCGCGCCGCACGACCAGGTTGGCGCTCTCGAACAGCCCGGTCTCCACCCCGACATGCACCGTGCGCTCCAGCGGTCCGGGAGGTCGGAGGGGCTCGATGGGCCCCAGCACGATGTCGCCCTGGGTCAGGGCGTTGCATGCGGCGGCCAGCCAGCCCGGTGTGGGCGCACAGTCGGCATCGGTGAACGCAAGCACCCTGGCGCGTGCGGCGCCGGCGCCGGCGTTGCGTGCGGAACCCGGTCCCGCTCCTCTCGGGCGGCGCAGGACCCGCACCCCGTGCTCCTCGGCGAGGCTCGCGGTTCCGTCGCGCGAGCCGTTGTCCACCACCACCACCTCCACGTCACCATTGAAGTCCTGGTCCGCCACCGCCGTCAGGGTCTGTCCCAGCGACCGCTCGGCGTCGCGGGCTGGAATGACGACTGAGACGTCAGGCATCGGGCGTTATTGCATCCCCGTTTACGCGGCTGCCGGCGTGACGCGGTAGGCGTCGAAGACCCCATCCACGTTGCGCAGGCGGCTGACTGCGCCGTCGAGTCCGCGAGTGTCGCCCACCTCGACGACGAAGCGGTTGCGCACCATCTGGTCAGAGACCACGCAGCGAGCCTCGAGGATGTTGACCCCGGCCTCCGCGAACGTGCGCGAGAGGTCCTCGAGCAGTCGGTGACGATCCCATGCGTCGACGTGGATCTCCACTCGGAAGGCGGTCCGGCCCTCGCCGTCCCACGAGACCCCGGTGAAACGGTCGGGGTCCTTGCGCAGGGCCCGGACGTTGGGGCAGTCCTCGCGGTGGATGGTGATGCCCCGTCCGAGCGAGATGTAGCCGACGATGGGATCGCCCGGCACGGGCCGGCAGCACTTGGCCAGCCGCAGCATGACGTCATCCACACCCTCTACCTCGATGCCGTACTGGGAGGAGGAGGAGTCGGGACGGCGGCGCCGTCGATTTGCGGTGAGACGCTCGCCGGGCGCGGGCTCGCCCTCGGCCGCCTCGCCGTGCTTGAGGCGCTGCATGATCTTGCCCACCACGACCTTGGGCGAGACCTTCGCCGCCCCCACGGCAATGTAGAAGTCATCGGCCTTCTTGAAGCCCATCTCGCGAATCACGTGCGCGAGCAGTGGCGAGCCAACGATCTTTTGCGCGGGCAGGCCCTGCCGGCGCAGGTACTCCTGCAGGGTCTCGCGCCCTGAGTGCTCGGTGTCCTTGCGCGACTCGGCCCGAAACCACTGCTTGATCTTGTTGCGCGCGCGCGTGGTCTTGACCAGAGCGAGCCAGTCGCGCGAGGGGCCACGCTCGCGCTTTGAGGTCAGGACCTCGACGATGTCACCGGACTTGAGCTCGTAGTGCAGCGGCACGATCTTGCCGTTGACCTTGGCGCCCACGCACCGGTGCCCGACGTCCGTGTGGATCTCGTACGCGAAGTCCAGCGGCGTCGCCCCGGCGGCCAGTGACTTGACCTCGCCCTTGGGCGTGAAGACGAACACCTCGTCCTCGAACAGATCGACCTTGAGGGTCTCGACGAACTCGCTGGAGTCGTCGAGCTCCTGCTGCCAGTCCAGGAGCCGGCGCAGCCAGCGCAGCTTGTCGTCGTCGCCGGGACCGCCGCCGGGTCCCGTCGCATCTCGCCCGCCGCTCTCGCCGACCTTGTAGATCCAGTGCGCGGCGATGCCGAACTCGGCCATGTCGTGCATCTCGCGGGTGCGGATCTGGATCTCCAGCGGCCGCCCCTCGGGGCCGATCACCGTCGTGTGCAGCGACTGGTACATATTGAACTTGGGCATGGCGATGAAGTCCTTGAAGCGACCTGGCAGCGGTTTCCACAGCGAGTGGATGACGCCCACCGCGCCGTAGCAGTCCTTCACCGACTCGACGACGACGCGCATGGCGGTCAGGTCGTAGATCTCGTTGAATTCCCGCCCCTTCTTGGTCATCTTCGAGTAGATCGAGTAGAAGTGCTTGGCGCGGCCGGCGATCTCGGCCTCGATGCCCAGCGCCTCGAGCTCCTTGCGCAGGTAGGACCCGGCCTTGTCCACGTAGCGCTCGCGTTCCTCGCGCTGCTGGGAGACCAGGCCCTTGATGTCCTGGTACTTGCGGGGATGCAGCGTCGCGAAAGCCAGGTCCTCGAGCTCCCACTTGATCGCGTGGATGCCGAGGCGGTGCGCGATGGGACCGTAGATGTCGAGCGTCTCCTTGGCCTTCTCGATCTGGCGCTGCTTGGGGAGCGCGTCGATCGTGCGCATGTTGTGGAGCCGATCGGCCAGCTTGATGAGGATGACCCTGATGTCAGAGGCCATCGCGACCATCATCTTGCGGTAGTTCTCGGCTTGAGCCTCGTCGCGTGACTGGAAGGTGATGCCGGTGAGCTTGGTCACGCCATCGACGAGGCCGGCGATCTCCTCGCCGAAGCGCTCGCGGACCTCCCCGAGCGAGGCCGAGGTGTCCTCCACCGTGTCGTGCAGCAGTGCGGCGCAGAGCGTCTGGGTGTCCAGGCGCATGCCCGCACATACCTTGGCCACGCCCACCGGGTGGCTGATGAACTCCTCGCCGGACTTGCGGCGCTGGTCCGCGTGATGGGCGCACGCGAAGACAAAGGCATCGCGCACTGCCACGCGGTCGATCTCGATCGCCGCCTCCCCTGCGTGCTCCTCGACGATCGCGAAGAGATCGCCGAGCAGCTGGGACTCGGAGTCCGACAGCCGCTGCTCCCCCATCGCGGGGGCGGCCTGCTCGGGACGTTCGAGGGTACCCACCGGTCGACGCTGGGTGGGGCGGAGCGCGTCGGCGTCACCGTGGCCGGCGGCGGTGCGGGCGACGGCGCGGCCCGGCTCCCCCGTCCGCCGCCTTCGCGGCACTCGCGACGTGCGAGGCTTCTTGGGTGCCGCCGGGGTGCCCTCGCTGGCCGCTGGCTGCGCCGCGGGATCGGGCCCGTGCGCCTTCGCCGCACGCTGTGTCTGCTTGCCCGGCTCCGTCGAGCTCACGCGGCTCTGGCTGTCGCCTCGCTCAGGTATCGCCGGCCGTCCTCTCCACGTCGGCGATACGCCCGGAACGCGGGCGAGCGCTCGAGGTCCGTGCGGCGGGCGCTCGCCAGAGTGACGACCGGAGAGCCGGGTTCCAGCGCGAGGAGCTCCAGCTCGAGGAGCACGCGCAGGGCGCGGCCCGCCATGGCCGCCGAGCGCGGGCGAACGGTGTCCCCGCGCAGCAGGCGCTCGAGGTCCTCGCCCGCGGCCGCGCCGTGGTCGCGAAACGCCCGGTACAGGGCGGCCAGCGCTGCTCGAAGGCCGTACTCGTGCTCATGGGTCTCTCGGGCAAAGCCTAGCTCAGCCTCACCCCAGCCCAGATGGGCGAAGTCTTCGGGCTCTCCCGCCGCGAGCAGATTGGCCTGGTGCTGGTGCGCCGGGGGGTCGAGCGCAAACACGTGAGGGAACGTCCCTGAGGCCACCGCGTGGCGCTCGAGCCCGTCGTAGGAGCACAGAGCGAAGCCCCCGAGCCTTCCGGCCAGGGCCCGGGCTCGCCGCGAGGCGTCGGCGCAGACGGCGAGCACGTGGTCGCCGGTGGCGACGAGGTCGGCGAGGGTGCCGGCGATGCCGTGGCCGCGTCGATCCAGCACGATGCGCTGCACGGGCGGGGCGGCCGACGGCCACGGCTCCAGCGGGGCATCGAGCTGGGCCAGCGCCGCGTCGAGGAAGCTTTCAGGCTCGCCCACGACGTCGATGGAGCCCGGTGCGCTGGGGCGGGCGCTCAGGAGTGCCAGACGCGCCTCGACGGCTCCGTTCCACGTCGCCCGCGTGAGTGCGAAGGTGGCATCGACGGGCTCGTCCACCGCGACCGGGAGACGGCC
>JBBSIW010000216.1:0-4879 GCA_038231895.1 Solirubrobacterales bacterium
CCAGGGCCGCCGCGGCGAGCTCGAGCCCCAGCCGCCTGCGCTGCGCAAGGCCGTGAGCCACCGCGATCAGGGCCAGGAAGAGGCCGGCCACCGGCGAGGCCAGCGAGCACACGACGGCCAGGAAGACGGCAAGCGCGCGCCGTCGCTGCTGGGCCGCGAGGACGACGCCCGTGGCGACGGCCACCCCGAGCGCGAAGGTCAGCCGTCCGACGTAGACGTTGGCTGCCACCGACCCGGCGAACCAGAGTGCTCCCACCCAGGATGGCGCGCCCCACCGGCGTCGCGCGATCCGCTCGAACATGATGGCCGATGCCACTGCGGCCAGGGCGCCGACCAACTGGGGGAATAGAAGTGCGCCGAGCGGTGGGAAGAGGAGGCTGTAGCCCGGGGTATGGTGACCTCCGAACCAGTGGCCGTTCCAGATGGTGAAGCCCTCGCGAACGAAGAGGTCCGTGCGGAATTGCTGGGCTGCCAGGTCGGGTGCGCGAGGAGCCCAGGCGAGGTAGACGAGGGCCAGCACGACGGCCAGCAGCCAGGGCGCGGCTAGCCGAAGGCGCATGACGGCAGGCTAATGGGGACACGGTGGAGGTCACTCCACTCCACCGCAGGGCCGGGCTCCCGGACCGCGGAGACGGCGCTGAGCCCGCGTCTAGCTGGCGAAGTCGGCCGTGAAGAACGCCGGCCGGCCGTTGCGCAGGGTGGCGTGGGCCACGCCGATGCGGCGTAGGCGCGGATCTGGTTGACGCCGACCACCACCTGCTTCTCGGCGGCGTCGAGTCTGCCGGCGCGATCAGCCGCGTGCGCAGTCGAGCTCGCCCAAGCCAACAGCAGCCCGAGAGCGAGCAGCACGATGCCCCCGCGAGCGGTGCGCCGCTCGACGCGGAAGGTCCCGCGGGCGCGAGCAAGGAGCAGAAGCCAAGTCGGCGCGCGCCGTCCGGAACACCCCCTGCCCGGCGGCGAGGGCGAGGCTAGCAAAGGCCCGCCGCAGACCATGTGTTCAACCGGTTACGCGTTCAGGAAGTCCACGACCTCGTCGATGACCGATGGCTCGTCGAGCCACGGCCAGTGCGAGGCGTCGTCGAGGTGGCGGACCCGCCCGTCCCCCAGGGCGCTTGCCAGCTCATCGGCGAACTGGGCCGGAATGTAGGGGTCGCGGTCGCCCCACAGCACCAGGGCGGGGGCTCGGATCTGGCCCAGCGCGGCGCCGGCATCGGCCAGCGCCTCCGGCGATGCGGAGCGATAGAGCTTGAGGATCGCGCGCTGGGTCCCCTGATCGAAGTACTCATAGATCTCATCGACGAGCGCCTCCGGCGCCGGCCCCGGGGCCACGGTGAACTTGCGGGAGAGCCGGCGGACCACCCACTTCACGGCGAAGCCCATCACGAGCTCGCCGGCCACCGGCGTGCGCCACACCCTTGCGATGCGATGCCAGCGATATCCGGGCAGGAAGGGCACCACGTTGATGGCCACGATGCGCTCCACCCGCTCGGGCATCCGCTGCGCGAGCGCGAGGCCCAGCGCCCCCCAGTCGTGTGCCACGAGCACGAAGCGCTCCACGCCGACGTGGGCCAGGAACCGCTCGAGGAACCCGACGTAGCCGTCAATGGAGTAGTCGAGGTCGCCGCGCTTGCTCGAGCGGCCGAACCCCGGCAGGTCGGGAGCCAACCCGCCCGTGCGCTCGAGAAAGGGCCGCCATTGATCGGAGGAGTTGGGCACCCCGTGGAGGTAGAGGACCGTCGCCCCGGTCCCGGGCGCGCTACGCCAGAAGATGGGCTGTCCGGCGATGTCCTCGAGGTGCTCAGCCACGGCGGCGGGCGAGCATAGCGGCGCCCCGGGATCCGCAGCCAAGATCACTACCGTGGCCCACGTGTCGACTCGGTGGGTGGTCGGGTGAGTGTCGAGGGGGCCTGGCGGCGCCCGGCGGCGCGGCGGGTGGCCGCCGTGCGTGGGCGCCTGCGGGAGCTCTACGGCGTGCCGGGCGCGCCGCCCCACCGCCAGCCGCTCCCGGAGCTCGTCCTCACGGTCCTCTCCCAGAGCACCAACGATCGCAACCGCGACGCGGCCTATGCCCGTCTGCGCGACCGTCTGCCCAGCTGGGAGGCGGTGCGCGACGCCGACCTCGAGGAGGTCGAGGAGGCGATTCGCCCGGGGGGCATCTCCAAGGTCAAGTCCCGGCGCATCCAGGCGATCCTGCGCGCCCTGCCACACGACCTCGACCTGTCCTGGCTAGCCGAAGCGCCGGTGGCGGACGCGCGGCGCTACCTGACCGAGCTTCCGGGGGTCGGGCGCAAGACGGCGGCGTGCGTGCTGCTCTTCTCCTTTGGGCGCCACGACGTGCCGGTGGACACCCATGTCGGGCGCGTGGGGACGCGCCTGCGGCTGCTGCGCCCGGGCGCGCCCTTCGATGAGCTGCATGAGCAGATGCTCGCCATCACGCCCGAGGGAGCCGAGCTCGAGCTGCACATCAATCTCCTGCGCCACGGTCGGCGCACCTGCCACGCGCAACGCCCCGCCTGCCCGCGATGCGCCCTTCGGCGGATGTGCCCGGGGCGCTCGGTGTGAGCATCGGGCCGGGGGACATTCATTTGCGCTAGCCAGATGATCTGCCATACTGCCACTGAGATTTCTTTCAGTCAGCAAAGGAGCTTTACGACATGGCCAAGACCATCGGAATCGACCTGGGAACCACCAACTCGTGCATGGCGGTGCTCGAAGGCGGCGAGCCGACGGTGATCGAGAACGCGGAGGGCGGCAGGACGACGCCGTCGGTGGTTGCCTTCACCCAGTCCGGCGAGCGCCTCGTGGGCACCGTCGCCAAGCGACAGGCGGTCACCAACCCGACCAACACCGTCTTCTCCATCAAGCGCTTCATGGGCCGTAAGGAGGCCGAGGTCAAGGAGGAGGAGTCGATCGTCCCCTACAAGGTCGTCTCGGGTCCGGGCGGGGATGCCCGCGTGGAGGCGGGCGGCAAGCAGCACAGCCCCCCCGAGATCAGCGCGATGATCCTCCAGAAGCTCAAGGCCGACGCCGAGGCCTACCTGGGCGAGAGCGTCGACAGCGCCGTGATCACCGTTCCCGCGTACTTCAACGACGATCAGCGCCAAGCCACCAAGGACGCGGGCAAGGTCGCCGGCCTCGAAGTCAAGCGCATCATCAACGAGCCGACCGCAGCCTCGCTGGCCTACGGTCTGGACAAGGAGGGCGCCGAGCAGACGATCCTCGTCTTCGACCTCGGCGGCGGCACCTTCGATGTCTCGGTGCTGGAGATCGGCGAGGGAGTCTTCGAGGTCAAGGCGACGGCCGGGGACAACCACCTGGGCGGCGACAACTTCGACAAGGCGATCGTCGACTCGCTGGTGGCTGACTTCAAGCGCGACCAGGGCATCGACCTAGCCGCCGACAACATGGCGCTCCAGCGTCTCTACGAGTCGGCCGAGAAGGCAAAGATCGAGCTCTCCACCACCCAGGAGACCCAGATCAACCTGCCGTTCATCACGGCCGACTCCTCAGGCCCCAAGCACCTCGACACCCGGCTCACACGCGCCAAGCTCACCGAGCTCACCGCCGACCTGCTCCAGCGCGTGGTGGGTCCGGTGCGCCAGGCGATCGACGACGCCAAGGACAAGGGCGTCAAGGAGATCGAGCACGTCGTGCTGGTGGGCGGCATGACCCGCATGCCCTCGGTGCAGGAGAAGGTAAAGGAGCTCACCGGTCAGGACTCCCATCGCGGGGTCAACCCCGATGAGGTCGTCGCGGTCGGCGCCGCCATCCAGGCCGGCGTGCTGGCGGGCGACGTCAAGGACGTGCTCCTGCTCGACGTCACCCCGCTGACGCTCGGCATCGAGACCAAGGGCGGCGTCATGACCAAGCTGATCGAGCGCAACACCACCATTCCGACGCGCAAGGGCGAGGTGTTCTCGACGGCGGAGGACAATCAGCCCAGCGTTGAGATCCACGTGCTGCAGGGCGAGCGCGAGATGGCGAACTACAACAAGTCGCTGGGCAAGTTCCAGCTGACCGGCATTCCCCCGGCCCCGCGGGGAATCCCCCAGATCGAGGTGGCCTTCGACATCGACGCCAACGGCATCCTCAACGTCTCGGCCAAGGACCTGGGGACCGGCAAGGAGCAGAAGATCGAGATCAAGGCCGGCTCCGGGCTCTCGGAGGACGAGATCAAGCAGATGGTCTCCGATGCCGAGTCCCACGCCGACGACGATCGCCGCCAGCGCGACCTCGCCGAGGCCCGCAACGAGGGCGAGAACGCCGCCTACCAGGCCGAGCGCCAGCTCACCGAGCTCGGCGACCAGGTCGACGAGGCCTCCAAGACCGACATCCAGGCCGCTGTCACGGCCGTGCGCGAAGTGCTCGAGTCCGACGATGCGGACGAGATCCGTGGCAGGACCGACGCGCTCCAGGGAGCCTTCCACAAGGTCTCAGAGGCCATGTACGAGCGCGCCCAGGCCCAGCAGGCCGCCGCGGGCGCTGACGGCGCCGCCCCCAACGGCGCCGGCGGGGCGGCGCAGGACGAGGAGGAGGTCGTGGACGCCGAGGTCGTGGACGAGGGCAAGAAGTAATGGCCTCCCAAGGCTCCGACCCGCACACCTCGAGCGGTGACGTGGCGGCGGCGTCCAACGACGCCGCCGCGTCCCAGCCCGATGACGAGCTCGAGGCGCCACAGCCCGCCCCCGCCGACGTCACGGCCGACGCGCATGCGGAGGCGCAAGCGCTCGAGGGCGACCTGGCTGAGCTCCAGGCCAAGGCGCGCGAGCGCGACGAGTACCTGGCGCTCGCACAGCGCGCCCAGGCGGACTTCGAGAACTACCGCAAGCGCATGTCCAGGGAAGTAGGCGCGGCAGAGGCGCGTGGGGTCTCCAAGCTC
>JBBSIW010000217.1:0-4857 GCA_038231895.1 Solirubrobacterales bacterium
CGCGACCGCCGGCGCCGGCCTCCAAGCGTCCGCGCTCGCGGTGCTCGAGGAGGACCTGCGCTCGCCGTGCACCGAGGAGATCGCCGTGTTCCGCGCGTTCGCCGACGCCGTCGCCCAGGGCGCTGATCGCTTCGTGATCCTCGACACCGCGCCGACTGGGCACACACTGCTGCTCCTCGACGCCGCCGAGACCTACCACCGCGAGATCCAGCGCGGCCACGGCGAGGTGCCCGATCCCGTCCGACAACTGCTGCCGCGCCTGCGCGACCCCGATCACACGCACGTCGTCATCGTCGCGGTTCCCGAGCCGACACCGGTGCATGAGGCGCGCAGGCTCGCCGCCGACCTCACGCGCGCCGGCATCGAGCCATTCGCGTGGGTCGTCAACCAGTCCTTCGCCGCGACCGACACACAGGACCCGGTGCTCCAAGCCCGCGGTCGATCCGAGGAGCGTTGGATCGACGAGGCGCTCGCGCAGTCCCCGCGCACGGCGATCGTCGGCTGGCAAGCAACCGACCCGACCGGAGCCGCGAACCTCGCGCTGCTCGCGGCGTAGGGCTCCCAGTCCGGCGCGGCACCAACACGGCGGCTACTTCCACTAACCGAACTCCCGCAGTTCTGCTCCACTGCTAGAGCGCCCCCTCGACGGGATCCCCGGGACGCGTCTCGCCTGCAGCACCTGGCCGAGGGGACGGCTCGCTTCTGTTACGCCGATCCTCCGTATCCGGGCTGCGCCGGCTACTACCCGGAGCGTCGGGAGGTCGACCACCGCGCGCTGATCGCTCACCTCGAGGAGGGTTGGCCGGATGGGTGGGCGCTCTCGACGAGCGCGGCCGCGCTACGGGACGTGTTGGCGTTGTGCCCACCCGCGGTGCGGGTGTGCGCGTGGCGGCGGCGCACGCGGCCGGCGCGCAGCCGGCGGGCGCTGAGCGCGTGGGAGCCGCTGCTCGTGGTCGGTGGCCGGCCGTTGAGCGTGGAGGCTCCTCAGGAGCTGCTCGACGTGCTCGACTACCGGGGACGCTACGACGCCGACACCGAGCCCGACGCCCCGACCTCCCCGCCGAACCCCCTCACCGGCCGCCAAGCGGACGCGACCACGCACACCCGCTTGACAAACCAGCGCCCATATCAGCTGAGCTGCTCGCGCGTGGCCTGCGTGCCCGTGAGAGATGCGACATTCGCCATCCGTCCCGGTCCCTCGAGATGTTGCTCATCCGCGTCGCGTCGCTCATCGGTCGTCTCGACGATCGCATCTATCCGATCCCAGAGAGGTCCGTGGGCTCGAGGCCGGCCACATCCCACCGCAAGGTCCACCTGCTCCGGGCAAACCGGGGCTGAGGCTCAGCGCCGGCGGTCGTGCCCGCGATCGCCCTGAAGCACGCGCAGCAGGAAGAGCGCCAGGATCGTGCAGACGATCATCGCGGCGATCATCTCGTCGAAGCCCGCCCACGTGCCGCCGCCGGGAAGCTTCGTGTTGGCTCCGAAGAAGCTGGCGATGAACGTCGGAACGAGGGCGATCACCGCGATCCGTTCCACCCGTGTGCTGCGACGCCGCTGTCGCTCCTCGTGCACAAGGGCGAAGGACGCGCGGAGGGCGTGGGCAGCTTCTGCGAGCTTCTCGAGAGTGTTGTCGATGCGCCGGTCCACCTCGAGCACCTGATCGCCGCAGCGCACGTCCACGAACCACGCCTTGGCGAGGTCCGCCTTGATACCGGGCGGATTGAGCGGCGCGAGCCACGAACGGAAGCGCGCCACCGATCCCCACAGGTCCTCCAGGGTCCGCTGGTCGATGTGGTGGGGCTCTCCCCGGTAGAGGGTGAGCTCCCACTCCTCGAGCCAGCTCGTGACCTCGCGGCGGGCGGACGCGTAGCTGAGCACGAGCTCGTCTAGGACGAGCACCCCGAGGTCGCCGCTTGTGCTCACCCCGTTGCCGTGCCAGCGGCGTGCCACGGCATCCCAGATCGACCGACGATCCTGCGGGGGCGGGAACTCCCCTTCGACCCGGTCGGCGCCGCGGTACGTGACCGGGTCGTGCCAGCACGTCACCAGCCAGTCCGGTCCGGAGATGAACTCGACCATCCTGAAGGTCAGCAGCCCCGAGCCACTTGGCGACTCGCCGTCCCCCGCTTTGGTTGATTCCGTACTTCTGAAGGCGCGCACGTCGAATGCGCTGGCCCGCCGCACGACGGCCGGCCCCGGCGGATCGATCTCCGGCTGCTCATCGGGCTGGAGGAGGTTCTCGATCAGCTCGAGCTCGAAGTCGTGACTCAGCAGGTCGCAGAGCACGCCGTGGACCTGTCGAGCCTCCGCGTCATTCCGGATCTCGATCCACCTGATCCCCTCCCGTTCGCGGTTCAGGTGGTCGGTCACGACGCGCGCGCTGCCGTGCGGCGTCCAGTCGCTCGCGGCGACGAGGACCTCCTCGGCCGCAGGCATCCGATGCGTTGCGGCAGCTGCGTTCGTCATGCTCGCCGCCGGTTCTCGACGGCCTGACCGATCAGCGCGGCGAGGGCGAGCAGACCCACGATCGCGAGCATCACCAGCGTCACGGTCATCTGTACGAGCAGCCCGCTCATGATCCGCACGACTATAAGAGGCGGTTGCGCCCGTCTCTCACCCAGCGGCAGGAGGAACGGGGCGGCGGTAGCAGCGCTGCTTGAACGTCGAGCCGAACCGGCCCGAGTGATGGCTGGCCGTCGAAGCGCTCGCGCGTCACGCGCGCACCACGAGGGGCGCGACGGACGTGAGGATGGACACGGCCGCGCTCACGCGGCTATTCGACAAGACATCGGAGTCTCCCGCTCTCCAGCGCAGAACACCGCGCCGTGGTGCAGAATGTGGAGCCATGCGGCCACACCTCGCCCTTGGGCTCCTCGCCACCATGCTGCTCGCGCTCGCCTTGACGGGTTGTGGTACGTCTGGCTCTGGTACGTCTAGCTCTAACAAGAGCACCGTGCCTCGCCTCGTCGGCCTAAGCGCGAGCCAAGCACAGCACCGCGTGGACGCGACCAGCCTCAGCCTCGACTTCGCCCGTGCGCCGATCAACGAGAACTCGTGTCGAGTAGTCAGCCAACGGCCCCGGCCAGGAGCACACCTGGACCCCTCCTCGTCCATGAGCGCCCGCTGCGTAGTCCGAGTACCGAACCTGATTGGGCGCAGCGCCGACCGTGCGCAATCCAAGCTAGAGGACGTGGGGCTCACCACCGCGTTCGCTCACAAGCCGAACGACGGGGACTACTCGCGGTGTCACGTCGTGAAGCAGAAGACTCGTGGGTCAATCGCGCCCAACAGCAGCGTACGAGCGGACCTCACATGCACTCCCGCCGCCCCCCAGCCGGCGGCCCCTGCTCCAGCTCCTGCCCCCACGCCGGCCCCTGCTCCAGCTCCTGCCCCCACGCCGGCCCCCACGCCGAGCGCTCCGGGAAACAGTTCCACGATCCCGGACTCCTCGCCCCAGTCGGCCCCGAGCCTCGGCACATGCGCAGACGGCTCGACCACTCAGAACGCCGGACACCAGGGCGCGTGCTCCGGCCACGGCGGCCTGCGCTAGTACCGCCGCGTATAGCCGCCAACGAGACGCCGCTGCGCCGCGCGGAGCGTGAGCGAACCGGAGCAGACCGCCCGGTGGAGGCGATTCTCGACCTTGTCCTTCCCGTTCGGGAAGCCCGGCTGCGGCCACAGGTTTCGGTCCGCGTTGTTGCCGCCGACCTCAAGCGCGATGAGGTGATCAAGCTCGTACCGGCTGTGGAGCCGGTAGGGGATGCGGTAGCGAGCGAAGATGCGATGCCGCTGCGCGGTGGTGACGTGACGATGGCGGGACGCCCACCCCGGCGTGCAGACGTTGCCGCGGGTGACGCCGCGGAGGGATCCGCCGGGGGTGCATCGGCGGTCAGCTTTCGGTCCGGCGTGGCAGGGCCGGGCCACGGGCCGCGGCTTCGGTTTGGGCTTGGGCGTCGCCTGGCCCGGGCGTAGGCAGGGGCAGGGCAGCGATTCGCAGTAGATCCCGTCGCCGTCGGCGTCGCGGGTGTTGTGCGCCCGCTGCGCGGCGGCCTGGTTGGAGAAGTCCGCGCACACGGCGCCGGCGCGCGCCGGCGCCGCGGACGCGCGGGCGGTAAGGACCGCCGCTAGGAGGAGCGCGGTGAGGAGGAGATACTTCACGCGGCGGAATCTACCCCCCTGGGGCTGCGCTCGTGGAGCTGCTAACTGGGCTAGCAGGCGTGGATCGCGGCATCCGATGGGTTGCCTCGCGGCCACGGAGGCCCGCAGAACGGATACGACGGGGCTGGCCGCGCCGGCGGCACGGGGATTAGCTGGGTTAGCACGCCGAAAGTGTGGTGGTCAGCCGCTGTCGGGGCTGGTGACGGGTCTGCGGCGGGTGTGTTCGACGCGCGCGACG
Organism: Solirubrobacterales bacterium; assembly: GCA_038231895.1. GTDB lineage: Bacteria > Actinomycetota > Thermoleophilia > Solirubrobacterales > Solirubrobacteraceae > JALYZC01. Next base: position 4,397 of record JBBSIW010000217.1, read on the forward strand.
CGCAGCTCCTCGACGGGGACGCCAAGGCCGCGCGCGAGGTGCTCCTCGCCGGCGGGCGCGGAGCGCTCGAGCACTTCATCGGGGATCAGCGCGGTGCGGGCGTAGATGCGGGCGTCGTCGTCGGTGTAGGGGCCGGGCAGGCGGCCGTTGAGGATGTCGCCGGCGCACAGCGCCATGTAGATCACGAAGGTGAGCTCGGGGTCGCCGCGCGGGCGGTCCTCGAGCTCGTCGCCGAGAAACACGCGCTCGGGGGTGACGGCGGCCAGGGTGCGGCCCCGGTAGGTGATGGGCTGGAGCGAGGTCATGCCTGGTCTTAGCGTTGACGGGTGGGTGGTTCGCCCCCCCGTTGGGCGGCGAGACGTGCCAGCGTCGCCCGCGCCTCGTTGATCCGGCGGTTGACGGCGGTGTAGGTCGAGTCGGTCTGCTCGGCGATTTCGCGGTAGCTGTAGCCGGCGGCGAAG
>JBBSIW010000218.1:0-4832 GCA_038231895.1 Solirubrobacterales bacterium
CGATGGCGCCCGCTCCGCCGTCGGTGGTTGCGCTGCCACCCACCGCGACGAGCACGACCTGCGCCCCCTCGCGCACCGCCGCCAGGATCAGCTCGCCGGTGCCGGCGCTGCTCGCCGCTACGGCGTCGCGCTCGTCCTCGGCCACCAGCCCCAGGCCGCTGGCCTGCGCCATCTCCACGATCGCTGTGCCTCCATCCTCGATCAGCCCGAAGCCGGCGGTCACCTCGCGGCCGAGGGGATCGTGCACCCGAGCCGCCGCCGTCTCGCCGCCCAGCGCGGTGAGCAGCACCTCCATCGTCCCCTCGCCGCCGTCCGCGATCGGGCAGAGGTCGACCGGCCAGCCCGCGGACTCGAGTCCGCGCCCGAGCGCCGCGGCCACCTCGGTGGCTCGGAAGCTGCCCTTGAAGGAGTCCGGGGCGACGAGGACGGGCGGGCGTGCGCGAGTGGGGGTCACCGGTGCGATCCTGTCAGGCTTGCGGCGTGGCGTCGGATCATGAAGTGCTCGACATCGCCGGCCGTCAGGTGCGGCTGTCGAACCCCGGCAAGGTCTACTTCCCCAAGCCCGGGCACACCAAGCGCGACCTCGTCGACTACTACCTGGCGGTGGCTGACGCCGCGCTCGTGCACGTACGGGAGCGTCCGACGGTGATGAAGCGCTTCGTCGACGGGATCGCGGAGGACCCGATCTGGCAGAAGCGCGTGCCCAAGAACACGCCGGACTGGCTGCAGACGGCGACCGTCACCTTCCCCAGCGGGCGGTCGGCCACCGAGCTGGTGGCCAACGACGCGGCGCACCTGGCCTGGGCGGTCAACCTGGGCGTGATCGACTTCAACCCTTGGCCCGCCCGGCGCGATGACCTCGAGCACCCCGACGAGCTGCGGGTAGACCTCGATCCCACGCCCGAGGCATCATGGGACGACGTCCGGCGGGTGACGGTGGTGGTCGGCGAGGTCCTGCGCGAGCACGGCCTGCAGGGATATCCGAAGACCTCCGGCTCCAAGGGGATGCACGTCAACGTACGCCTGGAGCCAGAGCACGACTTCACGGGGGTGCGCCGCGCGGCGCTGGCCCTGGCCCGCGAGGTGGAGCGGCGCGTGCCCGACCTGGCCACCAGCAAGTGGTGGAAAGAGGAACGCCACGGGGTGTTCGTCGACTACAACCAGAACGCCCGCGACCGGACGGTCGCCTCGGCCTACTCGGTGCGACCCACCCCCGACGCCCGGGTGTCCTGCCCGCTGGCCTGGGACGAGGTGCCCGACGCCGACCCGCGCGAGCTGCGCCTCGACACCGTCCCGGCGCGGGTGGCGCAGCGGGGCGACCCGGCGGCCGACATCGACGAGCACGCCGAATCGCTGGCATCGCTGCTCGAGCTTGCGGCCCGCGACGAGGCCGAGGGCCTGGGCGACGCGCCGTGGCCCCCCCACTTCGCCAAGCAGCGCGGCGAGCCCAAGCGGGTTCAGCCCAGCCGCGACCGCGACCGCAAGCCCGAGCCCCCTCCGGGGCGCGTCGGCGACCCCCAGCCCCCGGGGCGCGGCGGCCGCGTCCCGGGCCCGCAGCGACGCGAGCGGGGCGAGCGCACCGGCCAGGGGCATGCGGAGGAATTCGAGGGAGACTGACCCTTGACGTGCCAATGGCCCCGCGGTAGTTTGCGTACGCGTACGCAAACTACGAAGGAGGCACCGCATGTCGCCTGAAGCTCCCACGCTCTACCCGTCGATGCGCTACCGCGACGCACCCGCCGCAATCGAGTTCCTCAAGGAAGCGTTCGCTTTTGAGCAACGCGTCGTCTACTCCAATGACGACGGAACGATCGCCCACGCCGAGCTGAGATACGGGCCGAGCATCCTGATGCTCGGCTCCGACCGAGAAGACATGTATGGCAAGCGTGGGGGCCTCGGCTGGCTCTACGTCGCCGTCGATGATCCGGACGCCCACTGCGAGCGCGCCCGTGCCGCCGGAGCCGAGATCACGAGGGAGCTGCACGACACCGACTACGGGTCGCGCGACTACGGGGCCCGCGACCCCGAGGGAAACATGTGGAACTTCGGCACCTACCGCCCGGGGGTCGAAGACGCGTGACTCGGCGCCGCGGTCGCTGAGCCGTGTGAGCGGTTCACGAGTGCCCGGCCGCCCGCCGCGGCTCTCGCGTGACGCGGTAATCACGGCGGCCGCGGCGATCGTCGCCCGCGAGGGCGTGGAGAAGCTGACCATGCGCGTCGTCGCCGACGAGCTCGGCAGCTCGCCGATGTCGATCTACCGTCATGTGCGCGACAAGGACGAGCTGCTCGTGCTGCTGCTCGACCGCCTGGCGGCCGAGCTCCCAAGGCCCCGGCTGCCGCGCGATCCCCGGGCGCGACTGCTCAAGGCCTGCCGCGTGATGCGAGACGGGCTCGCCGCGCACCCGTGGGTCGTCGATGTCCTCGCCGGTGGCGATCTGATCGCGCCCTCGATCCTCTGGCTTCTCGAGGAGATCGTGGCGAGCTTCGTCGCGTGCGGGCTCACCCACGCCCAGGCGGCTGACGGCTACCGGGCGGTGTGGCAGTTCACGATCGGCGAGCTGATCGTGCGCCGGGGGCTCGATCGGGTTGCGACGCTGAACCGGCCGCCCTACGTGCTGGAGGTGCTCACCAGCGTCGACCCTCGCGAGCTGCCAACCCTCGCGGCGCTCGCCAGCCACTTGGCCTCGGCCCGCCAGCGCGACAGCTACGACATCGGGCTCGAAGCACTGGTCGACGGCCTCCTGGCAGATGCTGCCGCTGGGCCTCCGGGCCACTAGGACCCGAGCTGGTCGAACGTGCACGCGCGCGGCGCCTTGTCCTCGCGCCAGCGCACGAGCTTGGTCCCGTGGCGGATGCGCCCGCCGCTCGTGTGGTCGAAGTTGACCTCGATCACGAGCTCGGGCCGCAGCATCACCCATTCCAGGTCGCGGTCCACCGTCCAGCGGCTGGGCTCACCCGAGCCCCGCTCGCCGGTCTCATACGGCGCGAGCTTGGCCACGAGCTCGCGTTTCTCCCGGGCGCGAAAGCCTGACGTATGCCCAACCACGCGCAGCTCGTCGCCCTCGTAGAGGCCGAGGATGAGCGAGCCCACCGTCCCCGCCTCCTTGCCGGGACGCCAGCCGACGACGACGCAGTCGATCGTCCGCAGCCGCTTGACCTTGACCATGCCCCGCCGCTCGCCGGGCAGGTAGGCCGCGTCGAGCTCCTTGGCGATCACGCCCTCGGCGGCGTGCAGCCAGGGATCCGCCTCGGCCCGATCGCGGGTGCACGAGGCCAGGAGCACCGGCTCGTCGGCCAGCTCGGCCAGTGCGGCGCGGCGCTCCGCGAAGGGCTGGTCGAGCAGCACCTCGTCCTCGCGGGCGAGCAGGTCGAAGGCCACATAGCGGGCGGGAATCTCCTCCGCCAGCTTGCGCACGCGCGACTCGGCCGGGTGCAGCCGCTGTTGGAGCAGATCGAAGTCCTGCATGCCCTCGGGGTCGCCGATGATGATCTCCCCGTCGAGCACGAAGCGCCCACGCATGAACCGCAGCTCGGGGAAGTACCGGCGCAGCGGGCGGCCGCCACGCGACTGCAGCACCACCTCGTCGCCCTCGACGAAGGCGATGGCCCGGAAGCCGTCGTACTTGGGCTCATAGGACCACGCATCGCCCTCCGGCAGCGTGGCGCGAGACTTCGCGAGCTGAGGCTTGAGCACGGGCTTGAGGGGGAGCGCCACGACGCGGCGATCCTAGCGGGGCCCGCGCTTGCTCCGTAGTAGATTCAGGCCACCATGGCCGACGCGACCGTTGCCGAGGAGGAATACCTCCAGTCCCTGTTCTGGCTCAAGGAGGCGGGCCTGCCGCTGACCGGCGCCAACCTCGCCCGCGCCATGCAGCTCTCGGCACCGACGGTGCATGAGATGGTGGGGCGCCTCGAGCGCGACGGCTATGTCACGCGCGATGCCGACCGGGCGATCTCCTTCACGGGCGACGGTCAGCAGCATGCCCAGGAGGTCGTGTCACGCCACCGGCTGATCGAGCGGTTTCTCACCGATGTGGTCGGAGTCCCGTGGGATGACGTGCACGAGGAGGCCGAGCGGCTCGAGCACGCGATGTCTCCCCGCTTCGAGGCATTTGTACGCAGCGCGGTGGGCAGCGCAAGCACCTGTCCGCATGGGCACCCGATCATTCCGGGCCAGCGGATCGAGGGCGTGCCGCTGGCCGACGTCGAGATCGGGGCCCAGGTTCGCATCCTGCGCTTCGAGAACGAGGCCGAGGACCTGCTCCACTACCTCAAGGCGGTCGGTATCGAGCCCGGGCTCGAAGGCGTCGTGGCCGAGTCAGACGACGCCCGCGTCGTGGTGCAGGCGGACGGCGCGGGTGAGTGTGAGCTGACGCGCAGCGTCGCCGAGACCGTGGCGGTCACCGCCGATCCCTCCCCGCCGCCGCGCACCGCCCTGCCTGAGCAGCTGGTGCTGGCCAAGGAGCGCTACGGGCGCTGACCCATCAGAGCCCGCGGAGGTCCGTCGCTCAGCGAGATTTGGGTAGAGCAGCACACCTGTGGGCCCGCCGGGGCGCGGTTCTCAGGATTCTGCGATTGGACAATCCCCTCGTGCGATTGTCCAATCGTCGATCTGCTGAAAAACCCCTCCGCACCGTGCGCCCGTCACTCGATGCGGGCGACCCCGGCCGCCTCCGCGTGCCCAAGCTATGCAACGACGCCGAGCGAGCGCAGGGCGTCCGCCAAGCGCCTGATGCCCTCGTCCACCTGCTCCGGCGTCACGCCCGAGTAGGCGAGGCGCAGCGCGTTCTCGGCCCCGTCGAGCACGAAGTCGGTGCCCTTGACGAACGCCA
>JBBSIW010000219.1:0-4804 GCA_038231895.1 Solirubrobacterales bacterium
CCCCGTGATCTTCTCGAGCGCCTTCGCGTAGGCGACCTGGTGGACTCCGCCTCGGGTGAGCAGGTAGCCGCACATCTGTCGCGCGATCGGATTGTCGGTGCTCTCATAGACCCGCAGCTTGCCCATCCGCGCTCCGCACTCGAGGAAGAAGTTGTGGAGCATGTCCAGGACGAGGTCGCCGGTGTTGAAGATGTAGTCGCCCTGCCACGGTGCGCCAAGCGCGTTGGCGGCCAGGGCGCCCTGGCCGGTGTTGAGGCAGTGGTGGGGGTTGCCCATCCCGGCCACGCCCTTGAGCGGCGCGTCGGTGGCCTCGCCGCGGTCCGTTGCGCAGATACATGGGCTTCTCCTTGGAAGTCAGGGGGCGGCTGGCGCCATCCCGCCTCGGGGCATCGGCCGCTAGGCGCCGGCGTAGCGCGCGGCGACGGTCTCCCAGTTGATGGTGTGAAACCAGGCGTCGATGTAGTCGGGGCGGCGGTTCTGGTAGCCGAGGTAGTACGCGTGCTCCCATACGTCCAGACCGAGCAGCGGGACCAGGCCGTCGGTGATGGGGTTGTCCTGATTGGGGGTGGAGACGATGGTCAGGCCGGCGTCCCCGTCGACCAGCCACGCCCAGCCCGAGCCGAACCGGTTGACGCCGGCGTCCTTGAGCTGAGCCTTGAACTCGTCCAATGACCCGAAGGCGTCCGCGATCGCCCGGCCGAGATCGCCGGGCGGCTCGCCCCCGCCGTCGGGCGTCATGCTGCGCCAGAACATGCAGTGGTTGTACTGGCCGCCGGCGTTGTTGCGGACCGTGGTGCGAAGGTCGTCGGGCAGCTCCTCGAGGCGGGTGAGGACATCCTTGGGCCGGAGATCCTCCCACTCGGTCCCCGCGAGCGCCTCATTGGCCTTGTCCACGTAGGCCTGGTGGTGCTTGTCGTGGTGCACGCGCATCGTCTCCTCGCTGATGTGCGGCTCCAGCGCGTCGTATTCGTAGGGCAGGTCGGGCACCTTGTAGGCCATGGGTCCTCCTCGATCACCAGGACGCCGCGACGATGCGGCTCACGGTGCGACCCTACCGGGCCGGACCGGGGAGGCTCGGTTGGTCGGTGAGGCCTGCCGCCCCCTTCGGGAGCAGTCCCCCGGCGGAGGGCACGCTGGGCAGCGGTGCGCCGCCCGGGAGGCCAGGCACCACGCCATCTGCAGGGGGGCTGCCAGGCAGCAATCCATTGGCGTCGGGCAGCTTGGGCGCCACCCCGCCGCCGGCCGCCGGGACGTCAGGCAGCGGCGTTACCGCAGGTGAGCCGTCTCCGGAGCCTCCAGCCGCCGCGCTCGAGCCGCCTGCACCTGGCCCCGGACCCGGGGGCGCCCCGGACGTCGGGGTCGTGTCGCCGGGCCGGTCAACCGTGGGGCCGTGCGATCCGGGCGCACGGGCGCCGGGCGATGCGCTCGAACGGGGGGAGCTCGAGGAGCCTCCGGTGATCAGGGCGGGGACGCTGATGAGCGAACCCGAGCGCAGGCCGGCGTCCGCGCCGACGGAGGCGATCGTCGCCACCCGGGCGGAGGCGTGGCGCGCCGAGGACGGCGGAGGCGTCGCGGACAGGACGATCGTCCCGCCGATGAGGCTGCTCGCGGCGGCGGCCGTGAGGAGCTGGGTGGCCGATGCGGCCCCGCCGGAGTGCAGTCCGGCGCCGAGCGCCGACAGCAGCCGTTCGGGAAGCAGCGTCGCTCCGTTCCACAGCGTGAGCGCTCGCCTGCCCGAGTAGTAGCTGCGAAATGCCCGGACCGCATCCGGGTCGAGTTGCGTGCCCGCCTCGTTCGCGAGGATGTCCATCGCCCTCTGGTGGCTCTTGGCGGTGCGGTAGGGCCGCCTCGAGGTGAGGGCGTCAAAGGTGTCGGCGACGGCGATGATGCGCGAGCCCAGTGGGACATCCTCGCCCGAGAGCCCGTCGGGGTAGCCCGTTCCGTCCAGGCGCTCGTGGTGATGTCGCACGATTGCCGTTATCTGTTCGTCGCCCAGTCTTTTCACCATGCGCGCGCTGTACTCGGCGTGGCGCTTGATCAGGGCAAACTCCTCGTCGGTCAGCTTGCCGGGCTTGTTGAGGACCGCCCGGGGGACCCTGATCTTGCCCACGTCGTGCACGGCCGCCGCGGTTCGGACTCGTGCCCGGTCCTCCTCGGGCAAGCCCATCTGTTCGGCGATGAGTACGGAGAACCGGGCGACGCGCCGGGAGTGCCCGTGCGTGTACGGCTCTCGGGCCTCGAGCGCCGCCGCCAGGGCCTGGAGCAGTCCAGCCTGTCCGCCGGGGGCGAGCTCCCTGTCTTGGGTGCCGGCCAGCAGGGTCCTGGCGCCATCCAGACGCCGCTCGAGGCGCCAGCGCCGGATCCAGGCCCAGGCGAGCAGGTCTCCAAACAGCACGTCATCTGAGCCCTGGCGCTTCTTCCACCAGGCCGACCCCGCGAGTGACACGAGCAGTGAGAGAACGAGGACGCCGAGAACCGACAGCGCCGAGGACTGGATGAGCCCAGTGGCCCGCAGCTCCCACACGACCAAGAGAGGGGCCAGCGCCACGTAGAACGTCGCGAGGGCGACGGCCGGCAGGAGCCGCTTCAGATCAGGGCTGCTGGATCTTCCCAAGGCTTCATGCCCATCCCCGCGGCCGGGCCGCGGACTCGAATCCGTTCTGCCTGGGCGCACCGAACTGCCGATGGCCGCTGGCTGGCGCCATGATAAGCGCCATCGACCCATTCCGAAAGGAGCTTGAATGCCCGATCCGCGTGGGACCCCGGGCGCGGTCGCCCGGCGGGGCTAGTGCACGTCCTCGCCGGTCGCCGCCGGCGGCCCTTCCTCGGGCGCCAGCGAGGTGATGGCAAGAACGCCGCGGGCTGAGTCCTGGAGCACCTCCGTGGCCTCCTGGGAGGAGCGCGCATAGAGCTCCACGAGCAGGTGCACGACGATGCGCTCCTCGCCCTCGTGCTTGTGAAAGCGCACGTGCGTGAAGAACTCGCGCGTGCCGTGGTCGCCGAACGCGGCGTAGGACAGCGCGTCGCCGGCCTCGGGCCCCGAACAGCTCTCGACCTCGTCGGCGTCAACGGTGACGGTGACCGACGCCACCCACGGATTTCCGGCGATCATCCGCTGCCAGCGGTCCTCGATCGGTTCGACGCGGCCGTTGTGAAAGCCGAGGTGTGGCTGGTCGTGCATGCAGTCCAGGCACTGCACCACCGCCTCCTGAAGCTCGTCCACGACCTCGGCGCGCTCGCCGGTCGAGGAGTCGATCTTGTGGATGCCCTCGTAGTGGACCTGAACCTCGAGGTTCTGCGACCAGCACCGGTAGCAGCGCAGCCAGCTGCGCGCGGTCTCCTGCTCGGTCGACCCCTCCATGCGGGAGATTCTATGGGTCCTGCCTACGGCGCACCCACGAGCGGCCGAGAGCTCACGCCCACCGCCGGGTCTCGCCGGATCCCGCGAGTGCGCCGTTGGACACGTCTCGCTCCCTAACCTTGGTGGTCTGAAAATGACCGCTATGTCCGTCTCCGGCGCTCGCCTCGGCGCCCTCCTCGCAACGCTCGCCGTCACCCTTGGGCTCACCGCATGCGGATCCCAGCCCAAGGCCGGCACGATCGCCACGGGCCCGACCGCGCTGGTCCAGCTCGAGCGTCAGGGCGCCCGGCTCGTCGGCGGCGGCACCTCGGGCTTTCAAGCGCAGCTCGCCGCGCTCAGGGGCCACCCGGTGGTGGTCAACCAGTGGGCCTCCTGGTGCGGGCCCTGCCGCTACGAGTTTCCCTTCTTCCGCGGGCTGGCCGGAACCTACCGTGGACGGGTAGCGTTCCTGGGCGTCGATGCCCAGGACAACCGCTCTGACGCCGAGGCGTTCCTGCGGCGGATGCCGGTGCCCTACCCGAGCTTCTACGACGAGAGCGCGGAGGTCGCGCGGACCTTCAAGGGAGGCCAGAGCTGGCCCACGACGGCGTTCTACGACCGATCGGGCAAGCTCGTCTTCACCCACCTGGGAGGCTACGCGACGCAGGCCAAGCTCGACGCGGACATCCAGCACTTCGCGCTGCGCTCCACATGAGCTACTCACCCGGCTTGTTGCTGGCCTTCTGGGCGGGCGTGGTGTCGTTCATCTCGCCATGCGTGCTGCCGCTCGTGCCGGGCTACCTGGCCACGGTCTCGGGTGGTCGCGCTGGTCCGGCCAGCGCCGGTCGCGTCGACGCCCGCGTGCTGGCGCGGAGCCTGCTCTTCGTGGCCACGTTCTCCGCCATCTTCATCCTCCTCGGATTGGGCGCCACGGCGATTGGCGCCTTCCTACGCGACAACCGCACGACGCTCAACAAGCTCTCGGGCGCGGTGATCGTCGCCCTGGGGCTCGTGTTCATCGCGGCGGTGTTCGTCGTGCGGGTCAACCACGAGTGGCGGCCGGCAGGGCTGATGGAGCGTGCGGGGCGCGGCGGGCCAGTGGTGGCTGGCGCGGCGTTCGCCGTCGCCTGGACGCCGTGCGTGGGCCCGACCCTGGCGGCGATCTTCAGCCTCGCCACGACGAGCAGCGGTACCGGGCGCGGGGCGCTGCTGCTCGCCTTCTACTCGGCTGGGCTCGGTCTGCCGTTCCTGTTCTGCGCGGTCGCGTTCGATCGTGCTCAGCGCGTGTTCGGATGGGTAAAGCGCCACTACGCCGCGATTCAGGTAACGGCGGGGATCGTGCTGGTGGCGATGGGCGTGCTCGTGTATACGGGGGAGTTCTTCCGACTCAACGTCGAGGCCCAGAGCGTGCTCCAGGACCTGGGGATCAACTTCTTCAACGACGTGTAGCGCGCTGCGCTGCGC
>JBBSIW010000220.1:0-4790 GCA_038231895.1 Solirubrobacterales bacterium
ATCGACTCCGACGCCACCGTCGAGGATGCGGCCCGGGTGATCGCCGAGCGCAAGCACAACCGCCTGCCCGTGGTCGAGCATGGCCGGCTCGTGGGAGTGCTCACCCGCGTCGACGTGCTCGACGCGCTCACCGCGTAGGAGCCCGTCCTCGGTGGCGGTCAGGGTGCTGGCCCGGGTGAACCTGGGGGCAATCGAGCGCAACTGCGCGCGGCTGGCGGACGAGCTCCGCGCCGGCACCGCGTTCGGCGCCGTGGTGAAGGCTGACGGCTACGGGCACGGCGCCGTGCCCGCTGCCCGGGCTGCTCTGGCGGGGGGTGCGACCTGGCTGTGCGTCGCCGCCGCCGACGAGGCGCGCGATCTGCGGGCGGCGGGAATCGCTGCGCGCATCCTCGTGATGGGCGCGGTGTCCGCCGACGAGCTCGACCTCGCGCTCGCAGCCGACGCCGACATCGTGGCCTGGCGGGCGTCCTTCGTCGAGTTGATGCGCGACCGGGCCGGGGATCGACCCGTGCGCGTCCACGTCAAGCTCGACAGCGGGATGGGACGGCTGGGCACCCGCGATCCCGCGGAGGCCGATCGCGTCGCCGAGGCCGTGGCCCAGACGCCGGGATTGGAGCTCGCCGGCGCGATGACCCACTTCGCCACTGCCGACGAGCCAGAAGACGACGGCTTCTTCGACGCTCAGCTCGCGCGCTTCACTGCGTGGGCGCAGGCACTCAAACGAGGCCAGCCCGACCTCGTGGTCCACGCGGCTAACAGTGGCGCCACGCTGCGCGAACGCGCGGCCCACTTCGACCTGGTCCGATGCGGCATCGCCGTCTACGGGCTCGACCCGCGCAACCAGGATGCCCGCGACTGGAGGCTCGAGCCGGCGTTGACCCTGCACTCCTACGTCGCCGACCTCAAGCACTGCGAACCGGGGGAGAGCGCCGGCTACGGCCGGCGCTTCGTGGCCACGGTGCCCACCGAGCTGGCCATCCTTCCGATCGGCTACGGCGACGGCGTCCGGCGCGGGCTGACCAACAACGCCGACGTGCTGATCGCAGGATCCAGGCATCCCCTGGTCGGCACGGTGAGCATGGACAACGTGTCCGTGGATGTCGGCTCAGCGTCCGGGATCGCCTGCGGCGCGCCGGCCACGCTGATCGGAGCCGACGGCAGCGAGCGGATCACGGCGGAGGAGATGGCCCGGCGCCTGGACACGATCAACTACGAGGTCACCTGCGGACTGACGGCACGCGTCCCGCGCCGGTACCACCGCGACGGCGTGCCGGCGTGACCGCGGCTCTGCAGGCTGCACGGGCGGCGCTGGCCGGCGAGCGCGCCTGGCTGGTCGGGGGCGCGGTGCGCGACCGACTGCTCGGCCGGCTTCCGATCGACGACCTCGACCTGGTGATCGACGGCGACGTGCGAGGCGCGGCTCGTACGCTGGCCCGAATCGGCGACGGCACGGCGTTCGCGCTCTCGGAGGCATTCGGCGCCTGGCGGGTGACGGCGCCGCGCACCGGATGGCAGGTGGACCTCATGCCCCTCGCCGGCGCAAGCATCGAGGAGGACCTCGGGCGGCGCGACTTCACCGTCAACGCCCTGGCCGAGCCGCTGCGGGGCGGGGAGCTCGTCGATCCCGACGACGGGCTCGCCGATCTGGAGGCCCGGCGGCTGCGGATGGTCTCGCCTGCGGCCTTCGACGACGATCCCCTACGCGTCGTGCGCCTCGCCCGGCTGGCGTGCGAGCTCGGCCTTGATCCCGAGCCCGCCACCGTCGCGGCGGCCCGGATCCGCGCGCCGCGCCTGTCGGAGGTGGCGCCCGAGCGGGTGTTCGCCGAACTGCGGCGCCTGTTGGTAACGCCCGCGGCACTGGAGGGCCTTGACTTGATGGACCGCCTGGGCGTGACCGCTGCCGTGCTGCCTGAACTGGCCGCCGTGCGCGGTGTGAAGCAGAGCCGCTTTCACCATCTGGACGTCTACGACCACACGCTCGCGGTGCTCGTGGAGCTGATGGCACTGGAGCACGATCCCACGGCCGCGTTCGGAGAGCTCGCCGGCGCGGTGTCCGAGGTCCTGCGCGAGCCTCTGGCTGAGGAGCTGACTCGAGGCCAGGCGCTGCGCCTGGGGGCGCTGCTCCACGACGTCGGCAAGCCCCAGACCCGCGCGGTGGCGTCTGACGGGCGGGTCACGTTTCGCGGCCATGACGACCTGGGAGCGCAGCAGGCGCGCGCAGTCCTCACTCGGCTGCGTTGCAGCGAGCGGCTGCGAGCGCACGTGGCGGCGCTCGTGCGCCACCACCTTCGGCTGGGCTTCCTCGTGCACGAGCGCCCGCTGGAGCCTCGGGCCGTGCACGCCTACCTGCGCACGTGCGAGCCCGTGGAGGTCGACGTCACCGTGCTCTCGGTCGCCGATCGCCTGGCCACCCGCGGCGACAACGCCGAGGCGGCGATCGCCGCCCACGTCGACCTTGCGCGCGAGCTCATGGGCGCCGCGCTGCGGTGGCGAGTCGAGGGCCCTCCGCGTCCGCTCCTGCGCGGCGACGAGCTCGCCGCGGCGATGGACGAGCTCCCGGGCCCGGGGCTCGGCGAGGCGCTGGCCGAGCTCGAGGCTGCGCAGTACGCGGGCGAGATCGCGACGCGCGATGGCGCGCTGACGTGGGCAAGACAGCGCGCCCGCGCCCGGTCGGGAGGCAGCGGGGGATAAGCTCCCGCCGTGGCCGAGGACGACTGCATCTTCTGCAAGATCGCGGCCGGCGAGGTGCCCGCGGAGATCGTCGACGAGGACGAGCGCACGCTGTCGTTCATGGACATCAATCCCGGCGCCCGGGGCCATGCACTCGTCATCCCGCGTGAGCACTTCTGCGACCTGCACGAGATGCCCGGCGACGAGCTTGCCGCTTGCATGCTCGCGGCGCAGCGCCTGGCCGCGCGCCAGCGCGACCGGCTCGGGGCAGACGGTGTCAACCTGCTAAACGCCTGCGGCGCGGCGGCGTGGCAGAGCGTCTTTCACTTCCACGTGCACGTGATCCCGCGCTATGAGGACGATCCGCTCCGGCTCCCCTGGACGCCTGGCTCGATCGACGAGGACGAGATCGCTTCGGCGGCGGAGCAGTTGCGGGCGTAGGGCTGGCTGGCCTGAAGCGCGAGGCAATCGTGGCCGTCAGACTCTTCATCGGGACCGAGGAGCCGCTCGCCACCGCTGCTGTCAAGGCTATCCGTACCGGCGACCTCGGTGCCCTGAAGCGGCTGCTGGAGGAAAATCCGACGCTCGCCACTGCCAGGCTCGGCCTCGAAGCAGGCATGTCGCGCACCCTGCTGCATATCGCCACGGACTGGCCCGGGCACTACCCGAACGGCGCAGCGACCGTCGCCGTGCTGGTGGACGCAGGCGCCGACGTCAACCCCCGGTTCGCCGGTCCGCACAGCGAGACCCCGCTGCACTGGATACCGGGGTGGGAGCAGCTGACGCCGCTCGACGCCGCGGCCCGCAGCGGCGCCACCGACCTGGTCAAGTGGCTGCACCATCACGGCGCCAAGACGGCCAGCGAGCTGCGCGAAGGCTGCTGACCGGGCTGGAGCAGGACCGATCGCTTGAGCGTGAGCCGAGCGTCAGGCGCGTGCGTAGGCCATGCTCCCCCGGCGTCGCCAGTCCTCGACGGGCTGCTCGAGTCCGCGCTCGATCTCGGCTCGCAGCTCGGGCTCGCGGCGAGGAGTGGGCACCTCGCCTTCCGCGGGCTCCATCGTCAGCGCGGCGCGACGACGGAGAGGCCGTGCTCGTTGGCCCCGTCAGCAAGTCGGATGTCGTAGGTCATCACCGCGTCGATGAGCTTCTCATCCGCGAGGCGTAGCGCGGTGACCAGGTGGATGGCGTCCAGCGTGGTGACGCTGTACGGCTGCACCGTTTCGGCCGCGTCGAGCACCGCCTGGTCGAGCGGGAGCAGGGCCACGCCGGAGAGCAGCTGGTCGGCATGTCCAAGCAGGCCTTCGCGCAGTGCAAGCCGGCGCAACTCGATCCGCAGCAGCCGGCTCGCAATGTGCTGGTCGAACTCGCGTAGCGCCCGGATGACGACCGCCGCGTCGGGCTCGCCGAGCAACACGCGTCCGAGCGCGCTCGTGTCCACGTAGACGCCGGCCACGCGTCAGCGGACTTCGCCGCGGCTGTCGGCGAGGTAAGCGTCCGTGGCGCCTGCCGGGGCTCCCGGCGTTTCCAGGCGCGCCGCGATGTCCTCGAGCCGGCCGACCGGGATCGTGGCTCCGAACCGCTGACCAAGCTCGGCGTAGCGATCGGCGCTCGCCCCCGAGGGGATGAGCCTCGCGACCTCGCGCCCGCGTTCGGTTACGACCAGCCCCTCTCCGGCCTTGACCCGCTCGAGGTAGCGGCTGAGGTTTTGCCGGAGCTCCCGGACGCCGACGCTCTGAGACATGTGCGTCGCAACGTAGCACAAAGCTGCTCGATTGGCCCGCCCACCAGTCGCCCAGGCCCGCCAACGCCCCGGCGGTTCCGAATGAGTGCTAAGTTTCGCCCGTCCGGGTCGGGTGGATGCTCGACCGAAAGACGTGCAGGCGCAGGTCGTTGCTGAGCAGGGCCTCCGCGCACGCAGCACATCCCATCGTGGGGGGAAACACAATGGCATCTGGGACGGTCAAGTGGTTCAGCGACGACAAGGGCTTTGGCTTCATCACGCCCGACGATGGCGGGCGTGACCTCTTCGTCCACTTCAGCGGCATCGCGGGCGACGGCTTTCGCTCGCTCACCGAGGGCGCAAAGGTCAACTACGAGGAAGAGGCCGGCGACAAGGGCCC
>JBBSIW010000221.1:0-4760 GCA_038231895.1 Solirubrobacterales bacterium
AGGGGGATATCCATCTAACTCAGGTTGGCTTCTGTGGGGGCGCGTGAGCGCCAGGCTCGACAAGAGGGTGGGGAAGAGCGGGTCGCACCCGGGCCGCTCCACGGCTCGCGTGACGCGCCCTGCGAGCGCTTCCGCCGCGGCAATCGTGTCGCCGCGTGCCGCAACTCGTACGGAACCTGACTCAAGTGGATATCCCCTATGGGCAAATGTCCATAAGGCGCATCATGGGAACTTCAGGGTTATGGGGCCTGTGGGTGGAAGGTTCCCGCAAGTAGCGTGATTGGGAGCGGGTCGGGGTACATAGGCTGACCGGTTTTGCCGAGGTCGTCTGCGGTGTGTTCATCGCTGAGAGGAGACGATCTGATGGCTGGTCGGTCGAGTGTGGTGGTGGTGGGTCCGCTTGAGCCGTTCGTGGTGGGGTTCGCGGCGGAGTTGTCGCGGCAGGGTTTCAAGCCGGTGCCGGTGGTTCAGCAGCTGGAGTTGGTTGCGGATCTGGATGGTTGGCTGACGGCCGCGGGCGTCGGGCTGGCCGGCCTTTCGTCGGAGGTGGCTGAGGGGTTCTGCGAGGCGCGTCGCGCGGCCGGGTGCACGAGTCGGGTGACGGTCCGGGCGCTCGGTCCGCTGCTCGGGTATCTGCGCGGGCTGGGGGTCGCGCCGGCGGCGAGCACGCCAGCGCCCGCGGGGGCGGTTGAGCAGCTGCTGTCACGCTTCTGGCGCTACCTGGAGCAGGAGCGTGGCCTGGTGCCGGCGGCCGCCCGCGGGTACGTCGACAGGGTCCGCCCGTTCCTGGAGCGGTTCGACGGCCCGGACGGGCTCGAGCTCGAGCGCGTCGGCGTGGTCGAGGTGCGCGGCTTCGTGGTGGATGTTTGTCCGCGATTGGGGCGCCGTGGGGCGGAGTTGACGGTCGTCGCGCTGCGGTCGTTGCTGCGGTTCTTGCACTTGGACGGCGAGCTTGAGCGGTCGTTGGCGGGGGCGGTGCCGTCGGTCGCGGGGTGGCGGCTGTCGGGGTTGCCGAAGCGGCTCGAGCGCGGACAGGTCGAGGCGCTGCTCGCGTCGTGCGACAGGTCGACCGTCGCCGGCATGAGGGATCTGGCGATCTTGACGGTGCTGGCGCGGCTGGGGCTGCGCGCCGGCGAGGTCGCCGGGCTGTCGTTGGAGGACATCGACTGGCGGGCGGGCGAGATCGTTGTGTGCGGCAAGGGTGAGCGGTCTGAGCGGCTGCCGTTGCCGGTGGATGTCGGCGCGGCGATCGTGGGCTATCTGCGTGACGGGCGGCCGGTGAGCGCGCAGGGCAGGACGGTGTTCGTGCGGGTCGTGGCGCCGCACTGCGCGCTGACAACGGGTGGGGTCACGCAGGTGGTCGTGGCGGCCGCGCGGCGGGCTGGTCTCGGGCAGATTCATGCGCACCGCTTGAGACACACCGCAGCGTCGGAGATGCTCCGGGCCGGCGCGACGCTCGGAGAGGTCGGCCAGGTGCTCCGTCACCGCCGCGCGGCGAGCACCGCGATCTACGCGAAGGTCGATCGCGAAGCGCTCAGGCAGATCGCGCGTCCGTGGCCGGGAGCGGTCCGATGAGCGGGCTGCGTGAATCGCTGGCCGAGTACCTGGCCGTGCGTCGCGCGCTGGGCTATCGGCTCGAGCGCGCCGAGAAGCTGCTCTGCCAGTTCCTCGACCATCTCGATGCGACCGGCGCTGATCAGATCACCGTGGAGCGCGCGCTTGAGTGGGCGACGCTGCCCGCCGGCGGGACGCACTGGCACGCGCTGCGCCTCCAGGCAGTCCGCGGATTCGCCCGCTATCTCCATGAGGTCGATCCGCAGGTCGAGGTGCCCGCGGCCGAGCTGTTGCCCGACCGCCCGCATCGCGCGACTCCCTACCTCTATGCCGATCGGCAGATCCTGGCGCTGATGAAAGCCGCGGGCACGCTGCGCACACCGCACCGAGCGGCGACGTTCCGAACCTTGTTCGGCCTGCTGGCCGTCACCGGGATCCGGATCGGGGAAGCGATCGCGCTGGACCGCTCGGACTTCGAGGCCGACCACGGCGTGCTCGTCGTCGGCCATGGGAAGTTCGGGAAATCCAGAGAGCTGCCGCTGCACCCGAGCACGACCAGCGCGCTGGGACGCTACCTCCGTCGTCGGGACCGACCCCGGCCAGCGGCGCCGACCGACGCGCTGCTCGTCTCGAGCGCCGGGACCAGGCTGCTGGTCGCCAACGTGCAGACAACCTTCCGGACGTTGCGAGCCCGCGCGGGGATCCTGCCGCGCTCGGCTGCGTGCCGGCCGAGGTTGCACGACGCCCGCCATAGCTTTGCTGTGCGCACGCTGCTCGACGCGTACCGCACAGACGGCGATGTCGCTCCGACGCTGGCGGTGCTCTCCACCTACCTGGGTCACGTCGATCCAGGCAAGA
The DNA here is from genome assembly GCA_038231895.1 of Solirubrobacterales bacterium. Lineage (GTDB taxonomy): Bacteria > Actinomycetota > Thermoleophilia > Solirubrobacterales > Solirubrobacteraceae > JALYZC01. The sequence continues at coordinate 2,413 of JBBSIW010000221.1, forward strand.
CGTACTGGTATCTCGAGGCCGCGCCCGAGCTGATGGAACTCGCCTCCCAGCGCCTTGAGCGCCACCTCGGAGCCGGGCGATGACCGCGCTCGCCCCGTCGCTGCAGGCGTTCTTCACTGACCGGCTGATCCGCGAGCGCAACGCCAGCCCGCACACGATCGCCTCATATCGCGACACGATCCGGCTGCTGCTCACCTATGCATCCCAACAGCTCGGCGTCGAGCCGTCAAAGCTCGATCTCGACCAGCTCGACGCGCCGCTGATCGGCGCCTTCCTCGATCACCTCGAGACCGACCGCGGGTGCAGCGCCCGGACCCGCAACACCCGCCTCGCGGCGATCCGCACCTTCTACCGGTACTCCGCGCTGCGCCACCCCGAGCACGCCGCGACGATCGAGCGGGTCCTGCAGATCGGACCCAAACGTCACGAGCGCGCGCTCGTGACGTTCCTCACCGAACCCGAGCTCGACGCGCTCACCAACGCCCCGGACCGCTCAACCTGGACCGGCCGCCGCGACCACGCGAGCATCACCCTGCTCTCCCAGACCGGACTACGAGCCTCAGAGCTGACAGGCCTGCGCTGCAGTGACATCCACCTCGGTAGCGGCGCGCACGCCACCACGACAGGCAAAGGGCGAAAGCAGAGGATCACGCCACTGACCAAAGCGACCGTCGCCATGCTCAACGTCTGGCAGGCCGAGCGACACGGCCACGGAAGCGAGCCGCTGTTTCCCACCAGCACCGGCAAGCCGCTCACCCGCAAGGCGCTCGCTCGCAGGATCACAAAGCACGCCAGCAGGGCCGCGGAGAGTTGCCCCTCTCTGCGCGAGAAGGTGATCACCCCGCACGTACTCAGGCACACCGCCGCGATGCGTCTGCTGCACGCCGGGATCGACACGTCTGTGATCGCGCTGTGGCTCGGCCACGAGCAGGTCGAAACGACGCAGATGTACTTGCACGCCGACCTCGAGATCAAAGAACGCGCGCTGGCGAAGACCAAACCGCTGGACAGCAAACCCGGGCGCTACCGACCGCCTGACGCCCTCCTCGACTTCCTCGAACAGCTGTGATTATGCGACCCACCCCAGCGCGATCGGCAGCCGCCACCCGGTCTCTCCACCCACAGGCCCCATAACCCTGAAGTTCCCATGATGGCTCCAGCACGCCTGCCGTTGGGCGGGATCGATCCAGTTGTAGGCGCCGTAGCGATCGCTGACCAGGATGCCGTTGAAGTCCTCCCCGAGCACCAGCTTGGCGACCCGGGCGGCGCGCGAGTCAGTCAGGTGGTAGACGGCGATCTCATCCGTGCTGGCCAGCCACGCCCAACGCCGCAGCCCGGGCCAACGCCACCCGGTCTCATCAGCGTGCACAACCGGCGCCTCGCGCACCGCGTCGGCCAGTTGGTCATACGCTTGGGCCAGCGCCTGGCTGGCGCGCTTGCAGATCGCCTCGACCGACGCGGCGGTCATCGGACATGCGAAGTTGTCGACCACGAACTTCGCGACCTCTTCTCTGGACATGTGCGTCGCCAGGCCGACGACCGTCGCGCACAGGTTCGGGCCAAACGCCCCGACGGGCGTTCCCGCCCCAACGTCGCCCAGCGAAACCTTGCCGCAGCACGCGCAGCGCCGTCGCAGCCGCTGATGCTCGGTCACCACACAGACGACCGCAGGCAGCTCCCAGACCTGATGACAGACCGGCTCTCCCACCGGCTGACCATCACTGAGATCCTCGCCACAGCCATCGCAGCGCGCGGGCGGATGCTCGATCGTCGCGTCCGGGTCAGCGACCATCTGTCGATGACTGCCCTCATGCCCGGGCTGGCCGCCGGGCTTGCGCCCCGAACGCTCACGCGCCGGGCGCTTGGGCGTCTGCGGCGGATCACTGGACGGCGGCCGCGAGCTATTGGTCGAGTTCTGCCCCAACCGCCGACGCAACTACTCCATCTCGACCATCATCGCTGCCAACTGCTCACGCAACGACGCGTTCTCCGCCCTCAACTCACCAAGCTCATCAGACCGCGCCACGCTCCATAACTTCGCCCCCTACCCACCAACCCCTCCCGACCCCCTGAATGCGTACGCTCCACCAGCCGTACCGCCAGCACTTGTACGCGAGATCAATGGAGATTGTGTCCCGCGCCAAGACGTTCGGAGCGATCGGCGCCAGCATTTCCGGTGCTGGACCGTCGGTGCTCCTTTGGTGTCTGTCTAACCTCGATCCTCGGGACGCGTTCGGTGGGGGCGCACAGCGGTCGTTTGGGCTGGATTTGGCTTGTGGGCTGTGTCGGCGGGGGTTGGCGGCGCGATAGCTCATGAGATCTTTGTGAACTAGGTGGCCGGTTTGGTC
>JBBSIW010000222.1:0-4716 GCA_038231895.1 Solirubrobacterales bacterium
ACGCTAAACAGTTGGATCAGACTCGGCCGCCGTGCAGGCGGCCTCGAGGTCCGGCGGGTCGAGGTCAACGGGGAGCCCGGCGCGGTGATCACCGACGCGAACAGCGGCCTGATCGGCGTCTGGTCGCTAGGCATCGCCGAGAACCGGATCCGGTCCGTCCGCTCGATCGTCAACCCCGACAAGCTCGCGCACCTCGGCCCGGTGAGGGGTCTGACGGCGGTGCTCGAGCGTGCACGGCGAGGCGAGGGGTAGGCGCAAGCCGCTTGCCGCCTGCCCAATGGTGCCGGCCTGGCCTGTAGTGAGCGGGGCACGCGGCGCGGGTGACATCCGTCCAAGACAGCGCCCAGCTAAGGCGTAGCGTCAGGCGCGAGCTTGCAAAACGACAGGAGAACCGTATGCCCAAGGACGCGCCGCGCCGCCCCCCGAACATCTTCCCGGAACTCGTCTACGACGACGCCCCGGCCGCGCTGGAGTGGCTGTCGCGGGCTTTCGGCTTCGTCAAGGGCGAAGTCATCGATGGACCCAACGGGACCATCGCCCACGCCGAGATGCACCTAGGTTCCGGAACGATCATGCCGAAGTCACCGATGGCCGAGACCGAGTTCCGGATGAAAAGCCCGCGAGCCCTCGGGGGCATCAACCAATGCATCTATGTCACCGTCGACGATCCAGACGCGCACTACGCGCACGCAAAGGCCGCCGGCGCCGAGATCCTCATGGAGCCGTTCGACACCGATTACGGAGCACGCAACTACAATGCCCGCGACCCCGAAGGACACCTCTGGAGCTTCGGCACTTACTCCCCTTGCGGCGGCAGCGCGGAGGACAAGACCTGAGCACGACCCGACCGGCAGTCTATGCGTCCCGAACCGGAACGGCATCCGGACGCTCGCGCCGTCCCGCCACGGGATCCTCTGACGGGCTCGCGGTGTGAGGCGCGCGAGATCCGGCAGTGGTCTCGCCACGTCAGCGTTCACGTGAGCTAATTCCGGCAGCACGAGTGAGTGCCTGGATCGTGAGCTCGAGCTGGTCCTCGAGTTCGTCTCCGGGCGGTTGCAGCCAGGTCGGTGCGGCGCGGCGTAGGTCGGCGATTCCGAGGTAGACGGTGTACGCAAGGCGAGCGTGTCGACGAGCGACTTCTGACGCTAGCCCGAGATCGGTGTAGAGGCGCGTGAGAAAGTCGAGTCGGGTGGTGGTCACCCGCTCGAGCACGGGGGCGACGCGCGGGTCCTCGGCGGCGGCGAGCACGCCGGCCTGGGCGTCGCTGCCCCGTTCGGCGCGCTCGTAGGCGAAACGCGCCAACCCGACGAGGCGCTTCCCGGGATCGGGGAGCGCCTCGATGGCGGCGATCACCTCTGCGGTGTCGCGCTGCTCCCAGAGCGCGAGCGTCGCGGCGATCAGGTCATCGCGGTTGGAGAAGTGCCAGTAGAAGCTGCCTTTGGTTGCGCCAAGCCGGCCGGCGAGCGGGTCGACCGCCACTGCGGCCATCCCGCTCTCTGAGAGCGCGGCGAGCGCAGCCTCCGTCCAGTCCGAGCGGGACAAACGCATTGACCATACGGTACAGTACGGCCACCAACCGTACCCTTCAGTATGGAAGCGAGGCGCCGATGAGCATTCCTGTCAAACCCTTGACGCTCGACGACCTGCTGCCCGATCCACACTTCCGCGAGCGCCACGAGCGCTGGATTGCCGCGCCGCCGGCGGCGGTGGGGGACGCGGCTACACGAACTGCGACTGGCCGACCTCGCCCTGTCGCGGACGCTGATGGCGCTGCGTGCCTTGCCCGCCCGGCTGTCCAGGTCGGTGATCTCGACGAGCGCGGCGTCATCGTAGACGCTGATGACGGCGCCGCTCGTACCGGTCGCCCACGAACCAAACGGCTCGCGCAAGACGACGACATCGTGCTCGAAGATCGCGTGCTCGAGCGTTGCCACTGCGCCTCCAGGTTAGTTCTTGATGTACGCGGTGACCAATCGCGGCGGGTCGCGTTCGGTAGGTAGCTCCCATGATGTAGTCACCTCAACGATGCGATCACGGCGCTCGCGCACGCCGCGAACGGGAATGCGCACCTCGCAGAGCACCCCGAACGGCGCTTTGTCGCGCACCGCTGTGACCCCCGCCTTCAGCACGCCCGCAACCAGCGCGGCAACGGCTCCCCGGGCGTAGGTGGCCAGGACAGTCCGCAATCGTGCCAGTGCCTGACGACGCCTTTACGGCTGCGACTGCTGGTTGTGTCGATGGCCATCCTCAGCGACGGCTGCGTCACCTGCCACCGGCCCCGCTGTCTGGCTTGCTGCGCCAGCAAGGCTCCCTCACGTCCGCATTGTGGGAGATGGGGCGTCCCGGTCATCCCCGAGCTCGCGTTGCATCGGACAATCGCGTACCCATGTATCCACCCCCGGGGCGGGTACGTCACATCCAGGACCCGCGAGTCTCATTCCTCGCCGAACCGCAGGCCGAGCAGGGCCCTCGGGCGAGGCGCCCCGGCGCGCAGCTCTACCACGGAGCGGGCGCGCCGGCAGCAGCGCAGTCTCCATGGCGCGACTGCCAGGTCGACGCGTATGACGCGGCCCGCGGCATCGAGCCACAGCAGGTCGAGCGCGAAGCGCATGAAGCAGGTGTGGACGGAGCGGGTCGCCGGGAGGAGCAGTCCGATGCGTGGGGGGAGGTGCGAGAGTCCGGCCAGCCCCATCAGGCGTGCGTGTGCGGTGGCGGCCACTCGCACGTCGAGCCCGCCCGACGCAACGCCGGCTCGAGGAAGGTGGTCCAGGCGATCCGGCACGCTCGGAGTAGGCACGCGAGGGGTAGCTTTCACCCCTGATGTCCACGTGTCGCATCACCTACGTCGGTGCGTCCACCGCGCTCATCGAGGTGGCGGGCCTGCGGCTGCTCACAGACCCGGTGTTCGATCCGCCCGGCGGGCGTTACTCGTTCGGCTTGGGGACGGCATCACGCAAGCTCACCGGCCCGTCAGTGACGGCCGACGCGATCGGCGCCATGGACGCCGTGCTGCTCAGCCACGACCAGCACGCCGACAACCTCGATGGCGCCGGGCGTGAGCTGCTCCCGCGCGCAACCCGCGTGCTCACCACGCAGCGCGGAGCGGCGCGTTTGGGCGGTAACGCGCGCGGCTTGGCGCCGTGGTCGCGCTTTGACCTCGATGCCCAGGGGACGCGGGTGCGCGTGGTCGCCACGCCGGCGCGGCATGGGCCGCCACTGAGCCGGCCGATCGTCGGCGACGTCATCGGCTTCCTCCTGACCTGGGACGGGCAGCGACACGGTGCCCTGTACCTGAGTGGCGACACCGTGTGGTTCAAGGGCATGGCGGAGGTGGCGCGTCGATTTCGGGTGGGCACGTTCGTGCCGTACCTCGGCGGCGCGCGCTTCGCCATCTCGGGTCCGGCCCGCTACACGCTGACCGGCCGAGCGGCCGTTCATGCCACCGAGGCGCTGAGTCCGAGAGCGGTGATCCCGCTGCACTACGAGGGCTGGTCGCACCTTCGCGAGGGCCGAGAGGAGGTGCAGCGGTCGTTCGCCGAGGCCGGGCTGGCCGAGCAGCTGCGGTGGCTACCGGCCGGGGAGTCGGTCGAGCTCGACGTCTAGCCTCCCCTACGCCGCGGGACGCGCCTCGAGCCGCGCCACCAGCTCGTCGAGCCGCAGCTCCTCGAGCCCCCGCCCGACCGCCTCGAGCTCGCCGGCGCAGTGCTCGATGAGCTCGCGGCCCTCCTTGCACAGATCCAGTGTCTCGCGCAGACCGGCTTCTCCCGAGTCCAGACGCTTGATGATCTCCTCGATCCGGACAGAGGCCGCTTCGTAGCTGAGCTGGTGTTCGATCATGGTTCGTCGCGAATCTTCGCGGACACGGCGGCGTCTTGAAATGCGATCTCCACCGTGCCGGCGAGACGGGCAGCCGACGCGGTCGTGACGAGTTCGCCGTCCGCGTCGCGCACGAGCGCATAGCCGCGAGCCAACGTGTGCTCGGGCTCGTGTGCGCTCAGGGCCAGCGCGAGCCGTTCGAGGTCACGGGCGCGGCGCGTACTGGCGCCACGCCCGGTGCGCTCCAGCTCGGCCGCCACCGCCAGGTTCTCGACGGTGGCGTGCGCGCGCGCCAACCGGCATCGTTGCGCTTGACGTGTGATGACGAGCAGCTGGGTCGCCGCGAGCGATCCGCGGTCGGCCACTCGCCGGCGGGCGGCGGCCCGCAGCTCGCGCAGCTGCTGGTGCAGGCGCGCGCGGTGGCGGGTGACGTGCTCGGCGGGGGCCCGCGAGAGGGCCGCCAGGGGGCGCGCCCGCGTGAGCACCGCGTGGCGGCCGTGGTGCGCAAGACGCGCGCAGGAGCGCGTGAGGCCTTGGCGAGCCTCGTCGCAATGCAGTGGGACGGCGGCCTCGGCGGCATGCGTGGGCGTAGAGCACGAGACGGCGGCCACGTCGTCGATGAGCGTGCGGTCGGTGTGATGGCCCACCGAGGCGATGACTGGTACCGGCAGCAGCGCCACGGTCCGGCACAGGGTCTCGTCGCAGAAGGCGAACAGATCGGCCAGCGAGCCGCCGCCCCGAGCCACGATGATGGCCTCTACGCCCGCGACGGCTGCCAGGTCCTGGAGGGCACGGGCGATGGCCGGGGCGGCGTGGCGGTCCTGCACCGGGGCGAACGCCCACACCACGCGGCCCGCCCAGCCGCGCCGCCCCAGCCCGGCGAGCACGTCGTCGCGTGCC
>JBBSIW010000223.1:0-4709 GCA_038231895.1 Solirubrobacterales bacterium
CGCCGCGGGTGACAGAACTGCCGGTGAGCGTGACAAGTCTGTCGCGGTTCTACGCGTCTCTGGCGGCGGCGCAGACTTGTCACGAACCGCGCGTCCCGCTCTGCTCTTCACCGCCTACGTTCGTAGCGTGCTGGCTCGGGTTGCCACCTTCGCGATCGACGGCCTGGAGCCTCGCGCTGTGTGGGTGGAGGTGGACGTCCGGCCCGGCCTTCCGGCGTTCGCCATCGTGGGGCTCGCCGATGCGGCCGTGCGCGAGGCGCGCGAACGGGTGCGCGCGGCGATCCTCAACTCCGGTTTCCAGTTTCCGTTGCGGCGGATAACCGCCAACCTGGCTCCCGCCTACCTCCCCAAGGTCGGCCCCGGGTTCGACCTCGCGCTTGCGCTCGCGGTTCTCGTGGCGGGCGGAGAGGTGCCCGGGAGCACGCTCGCGAATTGGGCCGTGTTCGGGGAGCTCTCGCTCGGCGGAGAGCTCCGTCCGGGGGGCGGCGTACTCGCCGTCGCCGAGGGCACCCGCCGAGCAGGCCTGAAGGGCTTGATCCTGGCCGAGGAGCGCGCCGAGGAGGCAGCGCTCGTCGAGGGCATCGAGGTCGCCGGGGCGCGGAGCCTGCGCGCGGTCGCCGACTGGCTCCAGGCGCCTGGCCCACGGGCCGGACGCGCGGCCGTGCCCGGCCTACCGGCTGCGCCCGAGCTCGGGGGAGTCGGGACAGGCCCCGACCTGGCCGATGTGCGGGGCCACCAGGTCGCGATCGACGCGTTGACCGTCGCGGCCGCGGGCGGTCACAACCTCTTGCTGGTCGGACCGCCCGGAACGGGCAAGACGATGCTGGCGCGGCGGCTGGCGTCCATCCTCCCGCCGCTGACGCGCGCGGAGGCGATCGAGGTCACGCGCATCCACAGCGTGGCGGGGCTCCTCGACGGCGGCGGCCTCACGTCATCGCGACCGTTCCGGGCGCCCCACCACACGATCTCGCCGTCCGGCCTCGTGGGCGGTGGCCGGAGCCCGTCGCCGGGGGAGGCCAGCCTCGCGCACCACGGCGTCCTCTTCCTCGACGAGCTCTCCGAGTTCGCCCGTTCGAGCCTCGAGGCGCTGCGCCAACCACTCGAGGACGGGCGGGTCGCGATCGTTCGCGGCCAGCACACCTGCGTGTTTCCGACTCGATTCATGCTCGTCGCCGCCACCAACCCCTGCCCGTGCGGGCTGCTCGGCGTGGCAGAGCGCTGCAGTTGCTCGGATGCCGATCTCGCCCGGCATCGCCGCCGCCTCAGCGGTCCCCTTCTCGATCGCCTCGATCTGCTCGTGCAGATGACGCGCCCGAGCTCGCAGGAGCTGGCCGCACCGGGCTATGCGAGCTCTACCGCCGCGCGCGCGCGCGTGGCCGCCGCTCGAGCGCTGCAGGAGCGCCGGCTTGCCGGCACGGGCGCAACCTGCAACAGCCACATGGGATCGCGCCTCGTCGAGGCCCACGCCGTCCTGACGACGGCGGCGAGGCGGGCGCTGGTCGTGGCCTACGAGCGATCGCAGCTGAGCGCACGGGGGCGCCACCGCATCATCCGGGTGGCGCGCACGATCGCCGATCTCGCAGGCAGCGAGCGCATCGAGGCCGGCCACGTGCACGCGGCGGTGACCCTGCGCAACGAGGACGCGGCCGGGCGGGCCGCCGCGTGAAGCCGGGGAGGGTCCTCCCGTGCGACGCCTGCCTGCGACGCACCTGGCTGGTGAGCGCCCTGGCGTCCCACATCGCGCGGCTGGGTGGCCGCAGCGACGACCAGCGGGCCCTCTTCGCGCTCGAGGACGACGAGCTGATCGAGGCGCTCACCACCCCAGGGGCGCGGCGGGTCCGCGTGCGCGGCGGCTACGAGGCGTTCGAGGCGCCTGCGGCACGCCGCCGTTGCCGAGCGGCGGGCCTGACGGCGCTGTGCCGGCACGACGCCCGGTATCCGCCTCCTCTGCTCGAGATGGCGGATGCCCCGGCCGTGCTGCACTTCGTGGGCGCACTCGAAGCCCTTGACCTCGACCGCGCCCCGGGCGTCGCGGTCGTCGGTGCCCGACGGGCATCGGCGTACGGGCTCGAGGTCGCCCGTAGCCTCGGGCGCGGACTCGCCGCCGCCGGGCTGTCGGTGATCAGCGGGATGGCGCTGGGCATCGACGCGGCGGCCCACGCAGGTGCCCTGGAGGCTGAGGGGTCCACGGTCGCCGTGCTGGCCGGCGCGGCTGAGATTCCCTATCCGGCCGGCAAGCGGGCACTGCATGCGCAGATCGCCCGCCACGGCGCCGTGGTCTCTGAGCTGCCGCCCGGCTTCCGCGCGCAGCGCTGGTGCTTTCCTGCCCGAAACCGGGTGATCGCCGGGCTGGCCCGGCTGACGATCGTCGTCGAGGCCGCCGAGCGCTCCGGTGCGCTGATCACCAGCAAGGTGGCCGGCGACCTCGGTCGCGACGTCGGAGCGGTGCCAGGACGGATCACCTCGCCGCTCGCGTCCGGGACCAACGCCCTCATAAACGACGGGGCCGCACTCATCACCGATGCCCAGAAGGCACTCGATGTCGCGTGCGGAGTCGGCATGCGGAAGGCCGAGACGAGCGTGGGCCCCTTGCTGGAGGCGCCCGTGCGCCGCGTCCTGCAGGCGGTGGCCTCGGGCGCCGACACGCCGGCAGCGCTCGTCGCGAGCGGCCTGAGCTCCGGCGAGGCGCTGGCCGGCCTCGGCGAGCTCGAGCTGCATGGGCTCCTGCGTCGGAGCCTCGACGGGCGCTACCTGCCCGTGCTTCCGTGAAAGAGCGTTCCCGTGGATGTCGACCGGGTCGAGGACCCACTGATGCGCTATGATGCTCTATATGGAGCCGCGGCGTCGAGCACCACATCGGGCCGGTCTGCGGACCACGCTGCGAGTGCCAGACACTGTCATGCACGCCGCGCAGGTGCTCGCGCAGGAGCTCGGAACGACCACGAACGATGCCATCGTCCGCCTGGCAGAGGAGGGCATCGCCGCTAGCGAGCGGCGTCGACTGGTCGAGCGGCTTGCGCGAGAACGCCGAAAGGCCGTGGCGCGGACCGGCTCCGCCGAGGTGATGGGCTTCCCCACGCCCGATGAGCTTCGCACAGCAATGCTGTCTGGCCGGCGCGAGCCCTGACCGTCGCCTGGGACACCACGGTCGCCTCGCGGCTGTCTCCCGGCAACGCCTACGAGCTGCATCTGCTGGAGCGCGCGACGGCCGGCGAGCCCGTAGCGCTGACAGCGCCGGGCGTCCTCGAGATTGCCTACGGGCTCGCCAAGGCCGCGCGCAGCCGCCGCTCTGGAGAGGCCGCGCTCGCCTGGTTCTCGCGACTGGCAACCAGTGACCTGGTCGTCACGCTGCCGCTTGATGGCGCAGGCGCGGTTGTGGCGGGTCGCCTGCGCGCGCTACAGCCGAGCCCGCCACCGGGACGGCCGCGGGCAGGGTCCAAACCCGAGCAGCGCGCCGGTTGGGTGCTCGACCTCCAAATCGCGGCTTGCGCATGGGCACACGGACACAGCGTGGCGACCGACAATCGTCGCGACTTCGAAGCCATCTCGGATCTCGTCGCCGCGCTGTACCCATCCGTGACGGCGCTGGAAGTCATCGATGCGCCCGCCCTTTGATGTGAGCGGGATATCCACTTGAGTCAGGTTCGGTCGCTTGGACCTGCGGAACACGAGTCTCCGTGGGAGGCGCCGTGGAGGCGCAGAAACGGCCGCGCGGGCCTCAGGAGTCCCCCGCGCTCGGTCCTCCCTGCCGCGCCCTCCACAGACGCGCGACGCGCGACGCGCGCGGACCTGAGTCAGATGGATATCCCCTTGATGTGATTGCCCCGAGCACCTCGCGGGCAGCGAACCGATAGCCCCGTGTGCGCCGGGAGCAGAAGCGCACGGCCTCGACACCGGGGCTCCTGGTCCTCGTTCAGAACCATAGTGACGCGGCCCGGTGCCCGACTATCGCTTTGCGCCGAAAGGAATAGCGAGCGGCCTGGCGGCCAATGCTCCTCCTCTTCGTGCATTCCGCGCGTGTCACAAGCCTGCACCGTGACGCCTGCTTCCACGAAAACAGGCGCGACGGACATCGGATCCTTAAGGTGCCCCCTTCATCAAAGCCGGCATGTGAGCGTGCGTAGGCCGGCGTGGATCGTGCGACTACCGGCAGTTCGAGCGTAGGCTGACACCACCCATGGCCGACGACAAGATCACCACCGAATCCGTCGCGGGGGCGCCCAGGAAACAGACCCCATCGTGCTCCGCGAGTCAGACACGCGCCGTCTTGTCTTCCAGGCCATGATTGTTGGGAAGCCCGGGGCTCCGGTGCGGGGGTACTTCGTGTGGCAGCGAAAACGCACGACGGACGAGTGGGAGGACATTACCGGCGAGACACTGACGAAGCTGAAGGCCGATGAGGGCTACCGCCTTGAGCTGCGCTCGGGCGAGGTGGCGAAGCTCCTTCAAGGCATAGAGGCGAGAAAGCGCATCTACGAGGAGCACGGCATCGTCTTCGGCCAGCAGGACTACTTCGCAGGCACGGATATCCCCGAAGTGGTGCGGAAAATTCTTGAGGAGCCGGACTCCCTCGAGTTTCGGGATTTTCGGGCCGGTGAGGGCCTGGTGATGATCGTCGGCGCGGGTGGCGTCGGCGGCGGTTTGGGCGGTTGAGCAGGGAGAAGCGGCGGCGACCCCGAACGGGTGGGCGATCAAGTCCATCGGGCCTC
>JBBSIW010000224.1:0-4671 GCA_038231895.1 Solirubrobacterales bacterium
CCCTCCTCGAAGTGACGGCCCGCTTCCTGATGGCCGAGGCGACATGGTTTTCGACCGTTCGCGATGAGATGAACAAGGCCTCGGCGATCTCTCGATTTGTCTTTCCGATCCCGGCGAGGCGCGCGACCTCCTCCTCACGCGGGGAGAGCTCTTGGCCGTATCCCCTGCTCCCTCCTCGCCAAGGATGCGGTCGGGGGATCTTGTAGGTTCGCAGCGTGGCTGTGATCCGAGCCGCATCCCAGCTGGCGCCGAGCTGGTCGAGCTGCTCGTAAGCAGTGAGTAGGCAGCCACCGCCGGTGCCCTCGCCTCCAGCCAGGAGGCTTCGGCCACGTCGCTCCAGGGCTTGTGCGGCCTGATACGGGCACGGAAGCCTCCTCCAAGCGCCTTCCGCCTGACCGAATCGGCGCGCCGCGACATCAAAGCGCCCGTCCGCTTCGGCGATCAGCCCGCGGCTGACCGCGAGCGCAGCTCCTGCCGCAGGGGCATCGCGGCCGCGCAATCCACGCGCGAGCCGGGCGGTCAGGTCTCGAGCGTCGTCGACCGCCCCGCATGCGACGAGCGCCTCGACGGCTGCTGGAGCCACCGGGTATATCCATGTCCAAGGCCCGGTTTCGCCGGACACGCCCAGCAGTCCGAGCATCGTAACCTCACGGGCGCCTTGCACGTCGCCTCGCGTGAGATAGATCCGTGCGAGTCCGTGCGCGGCGCTTGCGTGCTGCCAACGACCTCTCGTGTCCTGCAGCGCGTCGAGAGATGAGTGAAAACCGCGCTCGGCACTTTCCACATCGCCTCGGCTGAGCAGACGCCACGCCAGGATCAACTCGCCTGATCCGGCCATGGCGCGCCCTTCAGCGCTTGACTCGACCAGCCTCCGCGCCGCCGCCTCGAGCCCGTCCCAGTGGCCGCTGCACCAGTCGAGCTGGGCCCTCACCGTCGCCAGGCCGACGGCGAATCGCGCGTGACCGAGCTCACAGCGGATGCGATCGGCCTGCTCGAGGAAGGACCGCGCGCGCGCATAGTGGCCGAGCAGCAACGCGGCGCTGGCGAGATACTTGCACGCTCGGACGAGCTCCAACTTCTCCTCGACCGCGGTTGAGTTCCAGGGAATGTCCTCGACCGCCGGCCAGCCGGCCGGGTCACCGAACTCCAGCAGGACAGCCGCGCGCGAGCCAAGGACTTCAGTCATAACGACAGACTCCGTTTGGCGTGCGCCCGCCCGAAGAGCACGATCAGCCCACAGCAGATGCGCATGCTCCTCGCCTCCGACCGGCAAGGCGGCTGCGAGGTGTCCCATTGCACGTGCGGCGAGTGCGGGTCGCCGCTTGAGCTCGTCCACGGCTCGGACCATCTGGAGGGATGCGGATCTGCCATCGCCCGCGAGATGCAGGAGCCGTGCGAGGCAGAATCGCAGCTCGCCGCGCACTCCAGTCGCAAGCGATGGCTCGGCAACCACCCGCTTGAGGTTGGCGATCGCGTACTCCGGAACCCGTCCAAAGAGTGCCGCATCGCCCAGCTTCAGGCTCATTCGTATTTTCGTGGCGGGCGGGAGATCGGTCGCGGAGAGCGCTTGCTCGAGGAGCGCGGTGGCGCTTCGGTCATCGCCGATTGCAAGAAGGTCGTCGGAGGCGCGTTCCGCGTAGCGCAACCAGTGCCGGACTCTCCCGGCGTGCTTGTAGTGATGCGCCAGTTGGACCAAGGGCAGCGGGTTGCTCGCAGCTTCGAGTGCCTGAGCGGCGCGGAGATGGAGCAGGCGTCGCTCAGGCGCGGGTAGGGCCTCGTAGACAGCCTGGCCTGCCAAGGCGTGGCAGAAAGCGTAGAGGCCTGGCCTGACCTCTCGAACGAGGGCGCTCGATAGGGCGCCACACAAGCCCCGTGTGCCTCGCCGGGGGGACAGGGCCGCTACTTTCGCGAGCAGGCTCTCGCTAGCGGGCACCTCCAGAACGGCGGCGGCCTGCGTGATCATGCGGGCGTCCCTACCAAGCAGCCCAGCGCGCTCGAGGATGGAGTCGCGCAGGGCGCGCGGGACAGAGAGCGCATCGAGCTGCGCGGTCGTGCGGCCGTCCGGGGTGACGAAGAGCTGCTCCCGCGCCCAGAGCAGCCTAAGCAGTTCCCCGACCGCGAAGGGATTCCCTCCCGTGAGATCGCAAACCTGATCGGCGAGCCGTTCGCAAACCTCTGTCTCCAGACTTCCCTGCATGACCTTCAGCACTTCCTCGCGATCCAGAGGGGGCAGCGAGAGTGTCACCGCAGATGTCGCCGGCCCAACGCGCAAGGCTAGTCCCAGGACGGGCGATGCGGGCTCGAGCTCCTCGCGCCGATAGGTGAGCACGACCGTCAGCTCCGATGGAAGCTGATGCAGAAGGAACTGAAGCAACTCTACAGTCCCGGCGTCCGCCCAGTGCAGATCCTCGACAACCAACACGGCCGGTCCAAGGGCCCGGAACAGCTCCAACAGCGCCCGGAACAAGCGATGGCGCCCCGCTATCGGGTCACCAAGCGGCTCTGGCGCGGGTGGAAGCCCGTCCGCCAACTCGGGAAGGAAAGCGCGCAGCGCCCCCATAACGGGACTCGGCGACGGGAAGGGCGCGTCGGGGGATATTCCCGACAACGCCTCAATCAGCGGTCCCAGCGGGAACGGCTCGCGCAAGCGATGACATTGGCCGGACAACACTCGGCGTCCGTCAAGCGATGGATCGCTAAGCACCTCCGACAGAAGGCGCGTCTTGCCGACTCCCGCTTCCCCTTCTACTACCGCCACCGCAGGGGGCGCAGTCGCCGCTCCAACTAGCAGCGCGACCTCACGACCGCGCCCCGCGAGTACCGGCGACGAGAGCCGCCTCAACTCTCGCGGACCACGCCCTTGGCCGCCCTCGGGCCCCACGCTCGACATCCCCTGCACTCCCCCCGCCGACGTCACGCCCAGTTGCGTCTCCCTTCGTGGACGCTAGGGCAGTCTCGCAGGCTGCGCAAGGGTGGGAGACACACAGTGCAATCCTCACGGCGACGCAGGGCGGCGGTGTTCGAAGACAGGGCCACCCTCGGCATGCTCTTGGTCACGACGGGGAGATCCGTCAGTCTAAGAACCTGTCTCGACACCGATCATGAGCCAGAAGGGGCCGAATCCGTGGATGCCGCGCGGCGCGGATCACCGCAGTCGATGCAGCGCACCGACGAGGATCAGGGGTGTCGATCAGCCGCCTCAGGGTGAGCCCGCAAGGCCCCGTGCAGGTTCGCAGACAGGCTCTCCGCGGGTCCCCTCCGAGCTTCTCTTCGTCGGCGGCGCGCTGACGCAGTACGTGGGCTCGGCGCTCGCCGTCCTGCTGTTCGCGCGGGTCGACGCGGGCGGGGTCGCGTGGCTGCGGGTGCTCGCCGCGGCGGGCGCGCTAGCGGCATGGCGCCGGCCGTGGCGCGGGGACTGGACCGCCGGCTGCCTGCGCCTCGCCGCGACCTTCGGCGTCGTGCTCGCGGCGATGAACCTCGTGTTCTACCTCGCGATCGACCGCCTGCCGCTCGGCACCACGGTCGCGATCGAGTTCATCGGGCCGGTCACCGTGGCGGCGGTCGGCTCGCGGACGCGGCGCGACGCGCTCGCGCTGGCGCTCGCCGTGCTCGGAGTGGCGTTGCTGTCCGGGGTGCGGCTGGAGGGCTCGCCCGCGGGAGTCGCGCTCGCGCTCGGCGCCGGCGCGCTGTGGGCGGGCTACGTCGTGCTCGGGCACCGCGTGGCGGCCGAGCGCGCCCTCCGGCCCCGCGACGGGCTCGCGGTCGGGATGCTCGCCGGCGCCGTGGTCCTCGCGCCGTTCCTGGTGGGGACGACCGGCCCGGCCTGGTCGCACCCGGCACTGCTCGCCGCGTGCCTCGGCGTGGGCATCCTGGCCTCCGTCGTGCCCTACGCGCTCGAGCAGCTCGCCATGACCCGCCTGCCGCGCGCCCGCTTCGCGCTGCTGCTCGCCCTCCTGCCGGCCAGCGCCGCCCTCGTGGGCGCGGTGGTGCTCGGTCAGGTGCCGGGGCTCCTCGAGCTCGCGGGGATCGGCCTGGTCGGCGTCGCCGCCGGGCTCGGCTCCCACGCGGAGCCCTGACCCCGAGAAAGTGTCGCTTATCGCGACGCGCCGGGCCGAGCCGGCCGATGACGTCGGTCCGGCGCAACCGGGTGACGAGGACGGCGGCCACCGCACCCAGGTCCTCGTCGGTCACGGGGAGGTCGAGCTCGACGACCAGCAGCGCGCCGCCCATGCCGTACCGGGCGGCGTGCGCGGTGACCCGCTCGAGCTCGCCCACGAAGCGCCGGCGGTTCCACAGGCCGGTCACCGGATCGACGCCGGTCTCGCGCAGGTCGGTCACGTCGGCGACGGAGACCACGACCGCGTAGGGGCTCGTCTCCCCCGCGCGCTGCAGCGGCCGGGCGGTAACCGAGGCCCACACCTCCTCGCCGGTGCGGTCGCGCAGGCCGAGCACGCGGCGATCCTGGGGCGCACCCGTCGCCAGCGTCCCGCAGCGGCGGCCAGGCCTCGCGCGCCAGCGGCGTGCCGTCGGCGTCGAGGACCTCCCCGCGCGCCGCGCGCAGATCGAGGTGGTCGAGCCGCTCGGGCGCGATCCGCAGCAGACGGGCGGCGGCGGGGTTCGCCGCGGTGATCCGGCCCGCGCAGTCCAGGACGAGGACCCCCTCCCCCAGGG
>JBBSIW010000225.1:0-4658 GCA_038231895.1 Solirubrobacterales bacterium
GCTGCTGGGTCCAGCGTGATCGACAGGGGATCTTGTCGCGGTCGCAGCGGCTTGCGTATCTCTCGGCGATGTCGGTCACCTCTCGCAGGAGGCCTTCCTCGAGCGTGATCGGCTGCAGGCCGAGCTCCAGAAGGTGGCGGTTGGATACCCGAAGGTCGTTCTCAGCCGCTTCATTGCGCGGATTCTCGACGAAGTCGATCGGCGTGCCGGTGAGCCGCGAGACCAGCTGAGCGAGTTCGATCAGTCGGTGCGTCTCGGTCATTTGGTTGAAGATGCGCACGCGCTCCCCAGGCGGGGGCGGATGCGTGACGGCGAGCTCGACACAGCGCACGGTGTCTCGGATGTGGATGAAGGCGCGCGTCTGCCCACCGGTCCCATGCACGGTCAGCGGAAACCCGATCGCCGCCTGCATGAGAAAGCGGTTGAGGACCGTGCCGTAGTCGCCGTCGTAGTCGAAGCGGTTGATCAGTCGCTCGTCGCGGACGGTGTCGTCGGTCTGCGTTCCCCAGACGATGCCCTGGTGGAGGTCCGTGACTCGGACCCCGTCGTTCTTGTTGTAGAACGCGAACAGGAGCTGGTCCTGTGTCTTTGTCATGTGGTAGACGCTGCCGGGATTCGGCGGGTAGAGGATCTCCTGCTCGACGTCCAGGCCGTCATCGCCCTCCATGCGCACGCGCAGGTAGCCCTCGGGCACCGTGACGCCCGCCGCTCCGTAGCCGTAGACCCCCATGGTTCCGAGATGGACCACCTGTGCGTCCACCCCAGACTCCACGAGTGCGACGAGCAGGTTGTTCGTGGCGTTGAGGTTGTTGTTGACCGTGTAGCGCTTGTGCCAGGAGCTGCGCATCGAGTAGGGCGCAGCGCGTTGTTCTGCGAAGTGCACCACGGCATCGGGCCGGAACAACTCGAGCAGTCCGACGAGCTCCTCGTAGTCCTCGGCGACGTTGAGCGCAGTGAAGCCGATCTCGCGACCGGACACCTCGCGCCAAGCGGCGAGCCGGGTCTCGAGCGAGGCGATGGGCGTCAACGACGGCGCTTGCAGCTCGGCGTCGGCGGCGCGGCGCGCGAAGTTGTCCACGATCATCACATCGTGGCCTCGACGCGAGAGGTGCAGCGACGTCGGCCACCCGCAGAATCCATCACCGCCCAGAACAAGAACCTTCACGCGCACCTCCGGTCAGCCAATACATCCGGGACACCGCCGGCATGGGGTGCGCCCGGGCCCGGGGGGCGCAACGGATCGCATGATACCGGCCCGGACCGTCGGACCCGGGACCCTCTTACAGAACGCTTACGAAGGCCCCGCGACGGCCGCCTCCTCTCGTGGCGGGCGCACGGTGTCCGCGGCAGCCGCAGCGTGCCCTTTCGGCCGACGCACGAGCGCGGTCAGTCCGACCGCGGCGGCGGGCGGGAAGAGGACGAGCACCGGAAGCATGTAGCGCCAGCTGAACTGGTTTGCCAGCACGGTTGATCCGAACGCGACCATGCCGCTCGCGGCGAAGACCAATGACGCTGCGCGCAGACCGGAGCGCCGCGCGCGGCCGAGCCCGAGTCCGGCCAGCAGACCGGCGATCAGGCCGAGTGCGAGCACGGGCCCCGGCGCGAAGACGAAGCGCTGGTAGCCCCGGAGGAAGTGGGCAAGGCCGCGATCGACCTGCGGGCGGTCCCCGCCGTGGGCTCGAATGAGCTCGCTGGTGGTCGGCAGGTAATAGGGGTAGCTCGACGGAAACTGCCAGCGCGAGATCGGCAGCTCTCCAGGCTGGGCGGTCCGGATGGGAGCGAAGCCCCGCAGGAAGTCGTGGGACACGGTCTGCAGGTAGTTCAGCGGCTGGTGCAGGATGGCGCGCTTGCCGAAGTCAGCCGCGACGTGGACCGGCACGTGCCACACCGGCGAGACCGAGGCCCACATGTAGAACTCGACGGTCGAGCCGGCAACCGTCGGACGCTTACCCACCGGCGCAATCGGGCACAGGGCCCACTCGCTGCGAGGCACCCACGACTTCTCGGTGCAGTCCACGAACGGCGTGACCCGCGCGTAGAGAAAGCGCCCTCCGTAACCCGTGATCGCGAAGTCGCCGTGAAGCCGACTGAACCACAGGCCGTACGCCGCGACGGGCAGAGCGAAGGCGATGAGCAATGCAGCCACGGCGGGCAGGCCCGGCCGCAGTCCCCGAAGCCAGCGCAAACCGGTACGCGGCAGCCTGGCCCTGGCCGGCTCCTCGTGCGCCCCCGGCGCTCGAGAGGCGCTCCACCGAAGTCCGAGGACTGCGATCACCGCCGGCACGATCAAGACGATCCCGTTCGCGCGGGTGAGCGCCACCCCCGCAAACAGCAGGCCCGCGACGCCAGCCTCGAGGATTCCCGGCCTTCGTCGCCACAGCAGAGCGGCAAGACCACCGATCAGCAATGCCTCGAACATCGTCTCGGCGAGCACGTACTGCTCGATGTCCAGCTGGTAGGCGTCGAGCAGTACCGGAGCCGCTGCGAGGGCGGCCCCCCAGCGCGGAATGCCGAGACGGAGGAGCACCGCGTAGATGAGCACCGCCATGCCCAGCCCGAGACCGTGCTGCACGATCGGCACGAGAGCGAGCCCAAGTCCCTCGCCCGTGTGCATGATCCAGAGGAACAGGGGATAGCCCATCGGGCGCACGGGGTCAGGTCGCAGGTGCACCGCGTTCTGCAAGAAGCCCTGAGAGTCGTAGCTGAGCAGCGCCGGACGGTAGGCCACCGCCGTCAACACGCGCAGGACGATCCCGGTCGAGAGCAGGCTCAGGAACAACGCATGCCTGCGGGCGAACACCGCCGCGGGCGCAAGCGTCCTGCGAACAGTCGCCGCATCGAGGCGCGGCCGCCCGGCCACGAGCAGCACGCCGAGCTCGGCGACGACGACCAGAACGCGCAGCGTCACCGCGCCCGCGGCCAGCTTCCCGGCGGGGAGCATGGGCGAGAGCAAGGCCACGTACACGAGCTCGCGCACCCCGATCCCGCCGGGCGCGAACACCGCCACCAGCCCGACCGCCCAAGCGATCGCGGCCGCGCCCGCGACCGCGAGCGGGTGATGCAAGCCAGGTACCGCAGCCTGCACCAGCACCGCGGCGACCTCGTAGCCCAGAAAGGCCACGACGTAGTTCAGCGTGGCCCGGCCCGTGCGGGCGGGCGCCACCCGGGTGCGACCGGCCAGAAAACGTGAAGCGAGCGTCGGCGCGCCGAGGACGAGGATCAGGGGCAGCCAGATGGGGGCGCCGCTCGCAGCGAGCGCGACCCCGCCGACCGCGAGCGCCGCGCACATGGCGATCACGTTCTCGGCGGCCACCGTCGAGAGCTTGTCGACCAGGCTTCCCCGGACAATCGTGGCCCGCGAGGCGGGCGCCCAGATGCCTCCGGGGAGGTAGCGCAACGTTTGCGTGCGACACCAGATGCCCACGTCCTCGGCCGCGAAGCGCCCGGAGACCAGGATCGCCCAGCCGCGCGCGAGCAGCAGCCACCACCCCACCGCGAAGACGACGGCGAGCGGCAGCGGCCACCAGGTGAGTCGGTCAAAGCTCACCTGGCGCACGCCGCGCGCGCCGATGACAAGGACGATCACGACCGCCGCGACGAACCCGACCACCCGCAGACCCGGAAGCAGGCGCGCAAGGCGACCGCGAAGGCGACCGTTGCGTATGAGCGGTATGCCGGAGGCCTCCACCGCTCACGCCTCCCGCGGCGCCGGTACGCCCGCCGAGCGCCGCTCTCGCCACCAGGTCTCCAGCACCACGCGGGCGTAGCGCAACCCATAGAGCAGATCGTTGCCCTTCTTGCTCTCGCCGGCCGACCGCCTGTGCTGCACGATGGGACGCTCGGCGATGCGGTAGCCCTGGTAGATGGCGCCGATCAACAGCTCCGAGGTCTGATACTGGACCTGCTCCTGTCGGACGGTCGCGGTGACCTCCACGCGCATGGCGCGAAGCCCGGTCGAGGTGTCGGTCACCCGGGTGCCGGTGAGAAGGCGCACCAGCGCCGCAAACACGTACACGCCGACGTGGCGGAGCCTGCGGTCATCCTCGCTGCGGCCAAGAACCCTGGAGCCGAGCACGAGGTCGGCCTCATCGGCCACGAGGGGCCCGAGCATCCGCGGGACATCGACGGGATCCCACTGGCCGTCGCCGTCGAGCGTCACGATGTACCGGGCGCCGTGCTCGCGGGCGAGCTGATAGCCAAGGCGCAGGGCGAAGCCGTGACCGCAGTTTCGCGCGAGGCGGGCCACGCGGACGCCGTGGGCGAAGGAGACCTCGCTGGTCCGGTCCCCGCTCCCGTCGTCGACGACCAGCGTGTCGATGTCCATGCCCCAAGCGTCCGGCGGGATTCCCTCCAGCACCGCGCCGAGTCCCCCCTCCTCGTCATATGCGGCGATCACCACCACCACCGGGGCCCAGCGCAGGCCTGGATAACGCTCCCGAAACGCGCCGCTGGCTCGATCGCGAACCTCCTGGGCGTAGGGCTTGAAGACCTTCGCGCTTGCGCTGCTCACGTGGGCTGCCCTCCCTGTGGCAGGAACGGTCCGGTCTCGGGCCGATGGTCCAGTGTATAAACGCCTGTCGGTTCCTCTGGATACCGGTCCCTGCGCGCAGGGTCTCCAGGCACGGTGCTACCGTCGGTACGGCAAACGCTGTTCGCAA
>JBBSIW010000226.1:0-4657 GCA_038231895.1 Solirubrobacterales bacterium
CGAGTCTGCATCCGCGCTCGGAACCCATGCGTGCGAGCGCGCTTGCGTTTCTTGGGCTGGTAGGTGCGCTTCATTCGCTCATTGGGCCAGGACGCCGCGAACCCAGTATAGGGAGGCCGCCGCCGGGTCAGACCCCTCGATGGCCCGCTTTCTGGATCGTGCGTCGCAGACATTCCCGGACGCACGCCCGCGCCTATCCGGTTTTTCGCGCGCTTTGCGGCATGACCCCCCGCGACCGGCTCCTCCTGCTCGCTATATTCGGCGTCCGGGCTCCCGAGCCCTCCGCCCCTATCTCGCCCATCCCGTCGCCTCGAAAGGAGTCGGCCGACGCCGCCCGCGCCTACCCATCTCGCAGAGACTTGGTCGCGCATCGACGGCGAGCTCCGGGCGGCCGTCCCAGCCCGGGCGTACTCCTTCTGGCTCGCTCCGCTACGCGCCGTCGACCTTGCCCCTGGGCGCATCGTCCTCTCTGCGCCTCCGCATACGTGCCGCTGGGTAACCGCGCGATTCGGGCGAATACTCCACGAGGCCGTGGCCGCGGTACTGGGGCCGGGCACGCAGGTCGAGGTGACTCCCGCTGCCCTCGCATCCTCCCACAGCGAACACGCTCCGCCTGCGCAGCGGCCCGCGACCGTGCCCTTCCGCGAGCTGCCGCTCAATCCCAAGTACACGTTCGACCAGTTCGTCATCGGCACGGGCAACCGGCTCGCTCATGCGGCCGCCCTTGCCGTCGCCGAGCTGCCGGGACAGGCCTACAACCCACTCTTCATCTACGGGCAGCCCGGCCTCGGCAAGACCCATCTCCTCCACGCCATCACGGCCTATCTCCAGACCTACAACCCCTCGATCACCATTCGCACCAGCTCGAGCGAGGATTTCACCAACGACTTCATGACCGCGCTCAAGACGGACTCGATGGGCCAATTCAAGGCCCACTATCGCAACACCGACGTCCTCATCATCGACGACATCCAGTTCTTGCAAAGCAAAGCCAAGACCGAGGAGGAATTCCTCCACACCTTCAATACCCTCTACGAGACCGGAGGTCAGCTCATTCTCGCCTCGGACCGCCTACCGCGGGACATGACCAATCTCCAAGACCGCTTATGCGAGCGCTTCGTGTCCGGCCTGGTAACCGACATCCAGCCCCCAGATTTCGATACGCGCCTCGCCATCTTGCGCAAACGCGCCCAGCACGACGGCGTGGCGCTGGAGGACGACCAGACACTCGAGCTCATCGCCGCTCGCGTCACCGACAACGTTCGCGCACTCGAGGGCGCCCTCATTCGCATCGTGGCCTATCAATCGCTTACGCAGACGCCCATCACGCGCGAGCGCACGCTCACCGTCCTCGATCGCCTGTACCCCGTCGCCCCCGCGCAGCACCACTCCATCGCCGCCATCCAGCGGGCTGCCTGCGAAGCCTTTGCCGTCTCCCTCGACGACCTGCGCTCACGCAGTCGAACTGCCCGCATCACACGCCCTCGGCAGCTCGCGATGTTCCTCTGTCGGGAGCTCACCGGCACGACGCTTCCCGCCATCGGCGAAGAGTTCGGCCATCGCGACCACACCACGGTGATGCACGCTTGCCAGCAGATACACCGCAAGCTGGCCGACGACGAAGGCGTCCGTGCAGAGGTCACGCGCATGCGGGCAATACTCGACGCCGACAACCATTGACCGAGGAGCTTGCGAGACTCCGTCCCCCGGTTGTCCACCATTCCCATCCCGTATGCACGCGGGACTTTCTGCCGTTCCTCCACTTCTCCACAACCCCTACTCCCATCACATCTCCTTGAGGTCATCGCTATGAAGCTTTCCCTTCCGCGCGACGCGCTCGTCGCCCAACTCCAGGCCGTTACTCGGGTGGCGTCCACCCACAGCGCCGTGCAGGCGCTTGGAGGTGTACAGATCGAGACGACAGATGCCCGAGCAGAGCTCCGGGCGACCGACCTCGAGGTGGCTCTGCGGGTGCCCTTGGAAGCTGAGGTCGCCCGTCCGGGATCGGCGGTGCTTCCTGCCCGCCTGCTTCTTGACGTCATCCGCGCCCTTCCCTCGGGGCAGGTCTCGCTCGAGCTGCGCTCGGCTCAACAGGATGTCGAAGTGAGTGCCGGCGGGGCCATGTTTCACATTCGGACGCTGCGATCAGAGGACTTTCCGCCGCTGCCCAGCCCCGACTCGACAACCGTGGTCTCGGTGCCGGCTGAGGCGTTCGTGAGCACCATCTCGATCGTGGCCCGCGCTGCATCGCGCGATGAGACACGCCCGGTTCTGACCGGGATCCTGGTGTCCGCGTCCGGGCAGGACCTCCGGATGGTCGCCACGGACTCATATCGCCTCAGCGTGAAGGAGACGCGCCTCGAGAGCGCCCTGGAGGGCAGTTTTGAAGCCAACGTGCCCGCGCGCGCCCTACAGGAGCTCGCACGGATCGCTCAACAGGCTGGGAGCGAAGAGCTGCTCGTCGGCGTCGGTGAGAACCAGGTGATCTTTCAGATCGGCGGCGCCGTGCTCTCATCGCGTCTGATCGATGGCCAGTTTCCCAACTACCGTCAGCTGCTGCCCGAGGCCTTCGAGCACGAGTTGACCCTTGGTGCGGCGGAGCTGCAAGAGGTCGTGCGGCGAATCAGCCTGTTGGCGCAGAAGAACGCTCCCCTCCGCCTGGCGTTCGCCGAAGGGGAGCTCACGGTATCTGCGCAAACGCCTGACGTCGGCGAAGCGCGCGAGGCGATGCCCGTGCCCTTTTCGGGGGATGCGTTGGAGATCGGGTTCAACCCGGACTTCCTGCGGGCGGGATTGGAGAGCGTCGAGTCAGGGGACATCCTGCTCAAGCTCATCAGCCCGCTGCGCCCGGGCCTGATCGAGGCGGCGGACGGGAGTGGCTTTCACTACCTCATCATGCCCATTCGCCTCAACGTGTGAGGCGATGAGGCTCACGCGGTTGAGCTTGCGCGACTTCCGCTCCTACGTGACGGCTGACGTAGGCCTGGGCCCGGGTGTCACCGTGATCCACGGCCGCAACGGAGCAGGCAAGACGAACCTTCTCGAGGCCCTCTACGTCGGCTGCACCGGCCGCTCGTGGCGGTCGAGCAGCGACCGTGAGCTGGTTCGCTTCGATGCCAAGGTCGCACGCGTGGAGCTCGAGGCGCACGCCGAGGACGGCCGCCACACGTTCAGCATTGGGCTGGAACCGGGGGAGCGCCGGCGCCTGCGCGTGGACGGCGTGGTCGTGGAGCGGTTGGCCGACGTGGCCTCCCGGCCACTCGCGGCAGTGTTCCTGCCCGACCGACTCGAGCTGGTCAAGGGGGGACCATCCCTGCGGCGCGCACACGTGGATCAGCTCGTCACCGGGCTGTGGCCGGCGCGCGCGGCCACCCGGCGAGCGTACGCGCAGGCCCTGGCTCAACGCAATGCCCTCCTGGCCGGTGGGGGGCGCGATCCGCAATCGCTTGACACGTGGGATGCGGAGCTTGCTCGCCACGGAACGGCACTGATGGAGGATCGGCGGAACGCCATCGAACTCGTCGCCACCCGCTTTGCCGGATTGGCTTCCGGGCTGGGGCTCACCGACGATCCGGCCCTCGCCTACCGCGCCCGCTCCTCGTCGCGAACGGCCGCGGACCTCGCCGGCGAGCTCGCAGCTCGCCGCGACCGCGACCTTCATCGCGGCTTCACCGCCCACGGGCCTCACCGCGATGACCTCGCCATCACCCGGGGCGGCCGCGAGCTGCGGGCGTTCGGCTCTCAGGGCGAGCAGCGCATCGCAGTGCTCGCATTGCTCTTGGCCGAGCGCGACGCGATGGCGCAGCTGCGAAGCGCGCCGCCCGTAATGTTGCTCGACGATGCCATGAGCGAGTTGGACGCTACTCGCCGTGAGCGCCTGATGGCGACCCTCGATGGTCCCGGTCAGAGCGTGATCACCACCACCGACCTCAGCCACGTGCCCGGCGCGGAGGGGTCGAGGATGATGCGCCTGGCGGTGGCGGAGGGCGCAGTTCTGTCCGAGGCGCGAGCCGCGTGAGGCGCCGGCCCCCCCGCCCAGCCTCGATCGCGGTCCAGGCGCTTACCGACGCCCTGGCTCCCACCGACGCCCTCGCTCGCGTGCAGCAGGCATGGCCATCGTCGGTCGGAGCGGCGGTGGCGCGGGAGGCCGAGCCTGTCACGGTTCACCGCCGAACGCTGACGGTGGCGTGTCGGTCCGCCGTTTGGGCCCAGGAGCTCGACCTGATGGGGCCCGAGTTGATCGAGGCGCTCAACCGGGCCCTCGGCGGGACCGTGCTGGAGGGTCTCCGATGCCGGGTGACGCGAGCTTGAGCACGAGCGTCTGGCGAGGCTACTTTCCTGGGCTTTTGGCACATTTTGCAGGGCTTTTGTGACTATTCCGGGGTCGGTTGAGGACACCCCCTGTGCTATTCTTATGAGTCCACGGACGAGCTGCCCCGACCCGTTCCAAACGGACGCGGAGTCGGGGCTTCGCATGTAAACGGAGGGTCGATTGGCTGCCGAGAAGCGCGAGGCCGAAGAGAGCACACCCCAGGCCGAGCGCCCCGGCTACGACGCTCAGGACATCACCGTCCTGGAGGGACTGGAGGCGGTGCGCAAGCGGCCGGGAATGTACATCGGCTCGACCGGCACGCGCGGGCTGCACCACCTCGTCTAC